>CANJKY010000488.1 GCA_947474875.1 Gemmataceae bacterium | reverse complement strand
TCCACCGGCTGGACGCTACGGTCGAAGTGGGTGAGGTGAAGAAGGTGATCCGGGTGATCGGCGATCGGCGGTGCGAACACCGCCCCGGCCGCCCGCCGAAATTCACCGACCCGGAGCCGTTCGCCGAGATGCCGGTGCGGTACGACCGCGCCTACGGCGGGGTGGACGACACGAGCATTCCGGGCATGACCTTCCTGTACCCGCGGAACCCCCGCGGCACCGGGTTCGTGCTGGCGAACGAGGCGGTCAAGGTACACGGCCTGCGGCTGCCCAACCTGGAAGACCCGGCCGACCCGCTCACCCCGGAGCGGCTGGTGCTGAACGAGCCGGACCACTGGTCGGCCATGCCGCTGCCGCAGGGGTTCGGGTACTTCCCCAAGCCGGCGTTCCCGCGGGTGGCGTTCGCCGGCGTGTACCCGGCGTTCGTCGCCCCCGGCACCCCGCTGAAGGAGGAGGCGCTCGGGATTCTGCCGAACAACTACGTCGCCCTGGCCAAGCAGTTCCGCCTGCCGTCGTTCGACGTGCGGTTCAACACCGCCGCGTCCCTCGGGCTGGCGGTGCCGTACCTGTCCGGCGGCGAGCGGATCCGGCTGACCAACCTGACCCCGGACGGCACGTTCGCCTTCCCGATCCCCCGCGAACGGCCACGGCTGGCGGCGGACATCGGCAAGGGAATGACCGAGGTGCCGGCCAAGTTGTATACGGCGCTCGTCCGCCCGGACGACGGCCGGCTGGACCTGATCTGGGGCGGGCTGCTCCCCTGCCCCGCCCGCGGGCGGGTGCCCGTGATCGACCGGCTAGTCGCCGAGGTGGTGTGGCCGTGAGCGTCCCCCGCCCCGGCGTCCACGCCCTGCTGCCCGGCCAGACCCCGGAGGGCAAGTACATCCTGGCGGTGCTGCTCAAGCGGACGTACACGATCGTGCCGTTCGGGTTGTGTGAACGAGTCGAGGAGGACCGGCCGCTGCTCGGCGGGGACGAGCACTACTGCGACCCGCTGAACACCCCGCCGCGGTTCGAGGCCGATTTCGTCCCGTTCAAACTGGCCACCGACGTGGTGTTCGACGGGTCGGCCCACGCCCCCGGCGGGCGATTGGTTCGGGAGTTGACCGCCACGCTGGAGATCGGGTCGGCAAAGAAGGCGGTGGCGGTGATCGGCGACCGGGTGTGCCGGCACCGGACCGGATCAGCCCCGACGTTCACCGACCCGGAGCCGTTCAAAGAAATGCCGCTGCGGTACGACCGGGCCTACGGCGGCATCGACGTGTACACCAACCCGCGGTGCCCCTTCCCGTACCCGCGGAACACCCTCGGCCGCGGGTTCGCGGCGGGCGACGGCAAGGCGGCGATCGACGGCCTGCAACTGCCGAACGTGGAAGACCCGACCGACCGGCTCACCCCGGACCGGCTGGTGCTGCGGAAGTACGAGGAGTGGGCGAAGCAGCCGATGCCGGCCGGGCTGGGCTGGTACTCGAAGTACAGCCAGCCGCGGGCGGGGCTGGCGGGCATCCTGCCGGCGGACCGCCCGACCGAGCAGATGATGCGGAAGGCCTACGCCGACCTGCTGCCGCCGGGGCTGAAGGAGAAGTACCTGGAACACCCGCTGCCGACGGTCGATTTTCGGTTTTTCAACGGGGCGTCGCCGGGGCTGGTGCTGCCGTACTTGAAGGGCGACGAGGCGGTGCGGCTGACCAACCTGACGCCGGACGGGGTGCTGGCGTTCGGGCTGCCCGGCGACCGCCCGGCCGTCACCCTGGATGTCGGCGACGGGCCGGCCGGCGGGCCGACGGTGCTGCACACGGTTCAACTCCGCGGCGGCGAGATGGAAGTCGATCTGGTGTGGCGGACGGCGGTCCCGTACCCCGGCCCGGACTGGCTGCCGAACATGACCAAGGCGGTCGTGAGTGTGACCGGATAGGAGGGCGTATCGTGCCGCTGTTCCCCGCGACCAAGCTGACGGACCCGGTGATGGGGCTGGACTTCCACGCCGTCACCATCCCGCCCAGCCCGGCGCCGGTGCCGATGATCCCGCACCCGTACTTCGGCCCGCTCCTCATCTGGCTCACCCCCACGTTCCCGAAGATCAACGTGTTCATCAACGGCATGCCGGCGGCGGGGGTGGGCACCATCGGGTATTCGGTGCACATCCCCAGCCCGCTGCCCAGCCCGCCGACGATGGCGAACATGCACTCGTTCTTCATCCGCCACCTGACGAACGTGCCGAAGGCGCTCGGGCTGGCGATGCTCACCATCCTCGCCAACATGGCCATCGCCGCCATCTCGGCGCTCATCCCCAAGCCGCCGGCGGTGGAGAGCTTCATCAAGGACGTGACCGGCATCGACACGTCCAGTTCGGCCAGCGCGTGGGAGTCGATCAAGGGGGCGTTCGCCTCGTACACCCAGTGGCAGACGTGGGCGAAGCTGCTCATCCCGCCGCTGCCGTACATCGGCGCCCAGGGGTCGACGGCGGTGGGCAGCCCGAACGTGACGGTGAACGGCGGGCCGCTCGGGTTCAACGCCCCGCTCATGGCCGCGTCGTGCTCCGACCTGCAGTTCGTGCCGAACGCCGCCGGGCTGGGGTTCAGCAACGTGCTGGTCGGGGTCAGCCTGGCGGCGATGGTGCGGGGGCTGGCGGTGAACGCCGCCCAGGCCGGGGTGTCGGCCGGGGTGAACAAGGCGGCCGAAGCAGTGGCCAGCCGGCGGCAGAATCGCAACGAGTGCGGGTGCTAGGCCCACCGCCGTACCGGAGGTCGCCATGCCGATCGATGTCGCCACCGGAGTGGTCAGCCTGACCCGGGTGGATGTACGAGTCCCCGGGTTCGTACCGCTCACCTGGGAGCGGCGGTACAGTTCGGCGCCCAGCGACCCGCCGACCGCCCCGCTCGGGCCGGGGTGGGCGGTCCGGTACTTCGCGTCGCTCACCCCGACGGCCGGCGGGTACCGCCTGTTCACCCCGGAAGGCGCGAGCTACCTGTTCGAGGACCCCGAGGGGCGGGTCGCCCGGGGACGAGTCCTCCGGGACCTCGGCGGGTTCCAGGAACTCAAGACGGAGCGCGGGCGACTCGTGCTCGTCCGCTGGGATGTGGACACCGGTGTCGTCGAGCGGTTCGTGTTCGACGCCGAGTCGCCCGGCCGATCGGGGCGACTGGTCGCCATCGAGGACGTGATCGGCCGCGGCCTCGATCTGGAGTACGACCGGGCCGGCCGACTCGCGCGGGTGGTCCAGCGGGTGGAGCGGCGGGCACTCGAACTGGCCTACCTGTCGAACGGCATGCTCGGCGGGGTGGAGTTCAGAGCCGCCGACGGCACCCGCGAGCCGGTGGTGCGGTACTCCTACGACGGGGGACGTCTGACAGGCGTCGTGGACGAGTCCGGGCACACGGACGGCTACCGGTACGGCCCGGACGGCCGGCTCGGCCGGGAGGAGGCGAAAGACGGCGGGGCGTTCACCTACACGTACGACGACAAGGGGCGGTGTGCCAAGTTCTCCGGCGCCGGGCGGTACAACGAGAAGTCGTTCCGGTACGTGGAGGCCGCCCGGCTCACCTACGTCACCAACAGCACCGGAAACACCTCCGTCTACGAGTACCTGCCGACCGGCCAGGTGGTCCGGTGGGTGAACCCGGTCGGGGGCGAGACCCGCACCGAGTACGACGAGCACGCGCGGGTGGTGGCCAAGGTGGCGCCCGGCGGCGGGGTGACGCGGTACACCTACGACGACGCCGGCAACCGCTCGTCGATCACCGACCCGCTCGGCCACGGGTACACGTTCCTGCACAACGACGCCCACCTGGGCACCACCCTGGTGAACCCGAACGGGCACGTGTGGGTGCGGGAGTACGATGCGCGGAACCGGCTGACCGCGTCGGTCGACCCACAGGGCCGCCGCTGGGCGTTCGCGTACACCGCCGACGGGTTCACCGAGGCCGTCACCGACCCGCTCGGCCACCGGGTGCGGCAGCGGTATCAGGGCGGGCAACTGGTGGAGTGGACGGACTGGGCGGGCAACCCGACCCGGTTCGAGTACGACCGTCGCGGCCGGCTGGTCGGGTGGACAGACCCGGTCGGCGCGCGGGTGGCCCTACGGCTCGACCCCGCGGGCCATCCCGTCGAGGTCCGCTGGCCGGACGAGACCACGACCCGCGCGACCTACGACGCCGGCGGGAATTTGACCAGCCACACCGACGCCGCCGGCCGCACCACCCG
>CANJKY010000487.1 GCA_947474875.1 Gemmataceae bacterium | reverse complement strand
TGCCGTTCTTTGTCTGACGGCACACGGAGTGTGCCTACCACTCTGTGACGTGCGGAGTTACTTCCGCAGCCCGAGCTTCTGGATCACGTCCAGGTACTTGGCGCGGTCGGTCTTCCGCAGGTACTGCAGGAGGCCGGACCGCTGGCTGACCAGCTTCAACAGCCCGCGGCGGCTGGAGAAGTCCTTCTTGTGCGTCCGCATGTGGTCGGTCAGGTAGCTGATCCGCCCCGTGAGCAGTGCGATCTGCACCTCGGGCGAGCCGGTGTCCTGGCCGCCGCGTTTGAACTGGCCGATCAGCTCCGCCTTCTGTTCCTTCGTGGTCGCCATGCCAAGTGTTCCTGTTTCGTCGGGACTCGCGAGCCGCCCAGAGGACATCTCCGGGCCGGTCGTGGGGTCGGCGTCTCGCCGGGCGCACCCTGCCTACGGTTAAGCGATTCCGATCTAAGATTGGTGCAGTGTAGGCGGCGGCGGGCAGGCGGCAAGGGCGGCACGCGAAAATGGGGGGATGGTCCGGATTCTTCATCTTCCGTGGCACCAGCGGCCCGCCGGTGCCACGGGAGAGGGTTGTGCCGCCAACGCCGCTTCGTCCCGGGTCGTTTGCCCGTATGATGACCCGAAACCCGTCCGGTCTCACCTAGCCCGTGTGGAGAGCGGCTATGCGCACCCGGTTCCGCTGGTCGGTCGGCCTGACCGCCGCCCTGCTCGCCGCCACCCCGGTCCTCGTCTGGCTCACCCCGACCGAGGCGGTCGGGCAGCCGGCGGCGAAGCGAGGGGCCGGCCTGGATCTGCTGCCCACCGAGGGGTTCGCGGTACTGACGGTGAACGTCGCCGCCATCCACGACGCACCTGTCACCCAGCCGATCCGTGAGGCGATCCTGAAGGGCGATCGCTCCTTCCTCAAGCGGGCCGAGGCGGACTACGGGCTGACCCCGGACCAGCTCGACCGCGTCACCGTGTTCGTCCCGCAGTCGTCGTACACCCTGACCGACACCCCGCTCGTGCTCATCACCACCCGCAAGCCGATCGACCGGGTGAAGGTGCTGAAGGCGTGGAAGGCGACCACCGAGCCGCCGACCGGGGCGGCGTTCTGCGGCGGGGTCGGGTTCGGCGGCGGCATTCTGGGGAACGCGCCGTTCGGCGTGCCGGTGGTCCCGCCCGGCGGCGGGGCGGTGCCGGTGCCCGTGCCGGCGGCGCCTGTGCCGGACGCGGCGGAGAAGGCGAAAGCGAAGAAGGCGGACAAGCCGCTCGACCCGAACGCCCCGCTGTATTACGTCGGCGGGCCGGCCGAGATGTCGGTGCTGGTGCCGGTGGACGACCACACGCTGGCGTACCTGCCGAATCAGGGGCTCGGCGTGGCCTCCCCGCTGCTGGTGGCCGCCCTGTTGCGGAAGCGAACGGACGGCCCGCTGGCCGAGGCCCTCGCCCTGGCCGACAGGCACCACCTGACCGCGGCGGTGGACGGCAAGCACCTGCGGGACACCTTTAAATTGTGGCGGGAGGGGCCGGGCGAGGAGATGGTGCCGGCGTTCGACCCGGACGGCAACCCGGTCAAGCCGATGAAGCCGGAGAAGGACCCGGCCGCCGAGGACGAGTTCACCCCCTACGAGCCGCTGGTGCAACTCGACCGGGCCGTCCTCACGGTCGACGTGGGCGAGAGGACCACGGCCCGGCTGGTCGCCCACTTCCCCACCGCCGAGGCGGCGAAGAAGGCCGAGGCGGGGGCGACGGCGGGGTTGAAGGCGGTGGTCAAGCTGCTGGCCGACGGGCAGAAGAACACCGGCGACGAGGACAAGGACCTGCTGCCGGTGTACGACTTCGCCCTGGCCGGGCTGGAGAAGGCGGCGGTGGCGGTCGACGGCAAGACGCTCACCGTCACCGCGTCGTCGGACGTGGGGCCGGCGCTGAAGGCGGCGCTCGCCGTCCTGCCGACCAAGGTGCAGGAGGCGGCCGACCGCATGAAGACGGCGAACAACCTGCGGCAGATCGGGCTGGCCATCCAGAACTACGAGAGCGCGATGGGCCACCTGCCGCAGGACCTGGCCGACTCGGACGGCAAGGTGCTGCACAGTTGGCGGGTGCAACTGCTGCCGTACCTGGAGGCGAACGACCTGTACGAGAAGATCGACCGCAGCCGGGCGTGGGACGACCCGGTGAACAAGAAGCACTGGGACAAGATGCCGGACGTGTTCAAGGTGGCCGGGCGGGAGGCGGAGGCCGGGCACACGTACCTGCAGGCGGTCCGCACGGTCAACTGGGTGGGCATGGACGACGTGTGGATGGTGGACAACAAGAAGGTGACCACGGCCGAGATCACCGACGGCACGTCGAACACGGCGGCGGTGATCGAGACGGAGGCGGCGGCCAACTGGATGAAGCCGGGCGAAATCCTGTTCGACCAGAAGAAGCTGCCGAAGGTGGGCAACCCGAAGACCGGGCGGGCGAACGTGGTGATGATGGACGGGTCCACCCGCACGTTCGACCGGAAGAAGCTGACCGGGGAGAAGCTGAAGGCGATCCTCACCGCCAACGGCGGGGAGGACGTGAACCTGGACGACGGGCGGTAAGCGCCGCGGGTGGCCGACTCCCTCCGGGAGTCGGCGCCGACCGTCGGAGACGGTCGGCCACCCTGAGGGCCGGTCGCCGACCGGCCCCTACTTCTTCTCCGGCGGCGCTTCGCCGAGCACTTTCCCGGTGTAAGGGCTGACGGTCCAGACAAACGTCGTGTCCACCTCCACCTTGTTCTCACCGACGGCGACCTTACCGAGTTCGTACTGGTACGGGAACCCCCACGGGTCGGTGAGCGCTTTCACCCCGCCTTCGGCCAGCGGCACTTTCCCCTCCACCAGTTGCTTCAACTCCTTCGGGAAGGTGCCGCCGTTTTTCGCCGCGTAGGCTTTCGTGTGCGTGCTGAGCAGCCGCGCCTACGTCTCAGCCAGTTTCTCCCGCGGCTTTTCGACGGCGTCGAACAGCTTGCTCCCGTGCAGTGCCTTGTACGCCGCCTTCTCCTTCGTGAGTACCCGCTCGTGCGCCGCAGACAGCTTCTGCTCGGCCGCCGCCACCGCTTTCGACCGGTCGTCCGTCGTCATCGGCCCGATCGCCGCCTTCAACTCCGCCTGCTTGGTCGCCAACTCGTCCAGCTTCGGTTTGGCGTCCGTCGCCGACTTCGCGTCCTTCACGGCGTCCAGCAACTCGGCCGCTTTCGCGACCGATTCGGCATACTGCCGGATCAACTCGTCGGGGTTGGGGTCGGCGGCCGTGGCGGTGGTCAGCCCGAGGATGGCACACACACCCACGGCGAACAGGCGGCGGAACATGGGGCACCTCCGTATCGGGGATGCCGCCGAGCGTACCCAGTCAAGTGTGTGGGCGTGGTGAGAACCGCCGCCGGCCGATACCATACCGGGGTGGTCTTTGATCCGAGGTTCTGTCCGCATGTTCCGCCGCTCCCGCGCCCGCGAAGTCGCTCTCCAGCTCCTGTTCCAGTTCGACCAGAACAAGAAGCCGATGACCGACAAGGCGGTGCGGCAGTTCGCCGCCGACCGGCTGCCGGCCGACCCGGACGGGGTGGCGTTCTGCCTGGAACTGTTCGCCGGGGTGAACGCGCACCGCGGGGCCATCGACGCCGCCATCTCCGCTTCCGCCGAGAACTGGAAGATCGGGCGGATGCTGCCGACCGACCGCAACCTGCTCCGCCTGGGCACCTACGAGTTGCTGCACGCCCCCGCCCCGCCGCCGGTGCCGGTGGTGCTGAACGAGGTGGTGGAGATGGCCCGGCGGTTCGGCACCGCCGACTCGCCGGCGTTCGTCAACGGGGTGCTGGACCGGATCGCCAAAACGCGGAGTGAAGTGAAGCCGGTTTCCGAACCCGCCGCCCCGTCCCCCGAGCCGCCGCCCGCGGACCCGTCCGCCGTACCGAGTTCCTGATTCCGAATCCCGCATTCCCTTATGCCCCGCGGCGACCCGTTCACCGCCCTGTGTCGGCAGTCGGCCCGGCTCTCCCGGCCGGTGGTCGCCGACCTGCACCTGCACACCACCGCCAGCGACGGCGAGTTCACCCCGTCGCAGGTGGCGGCGTTCGCCCGTCGGGCCAGGCTGGACGCGATTGCGATCACGGATCACGACACGCTCGCCGGGGTGAGGGAGGCGGTCGAAGCGGCCGACGGGGTGCGGGTGATCCCGGGGGTCGAACTGACCGCCGACTGGCACGGCCGCGAGGTGCATG
>CANJKY010000486.1 GCA_947474875.1 Gemmataceae bacterium | reverse complement strand
GACCGACAGGGAGCGGGTGAGGTTGGCCACCCGCTCCCTGTCGGTCGCGGTTCCAGCTACCGACTCAGCACGAACCGCCCGCTGTCCTTCCCCGAGCGGAAGGTGGCGTCGAAGGTGGCGGGCGTGGCGACGGCGTCGGTGGTGAACGTGCCGAACAGCGGGATGCGGCGGGTGGCGGACAGGAGCGTGGCGTCGCCGTCAGTCCCGACTACATCCAGGTGCTGGCGGTACACGAACGGGATCAACTTGGCGAACCGCCCGCTGAACCGCACGTCGTACCCGGCGGGTGACGGGGTAACGGTGGCGCGGAGCGGACCGCGGTGGCCGTTGGCGTCGCTCTGCCAGTACCCGGACCAACGGCCGGCGAGCGGGTCGGCGGCCGGCGTAACCGCCGGGAGCAGCAAGAGTAGGGCGAGGGCGAGGGTGCGGATCATGCGGCTAGTGTATCTCACGCCCTGGAGTGCGGCACGACGGTTGCTCTCCCCACACCCCGCGGTGTTTCGTCGCCCGAACCCAGCTGACGGAGGGAGTCATGTCGAACATCAAAGACAAACTGGCGGACGCCGGCCACGCGGCGGTGGACGCCGCGAAGAACGCCGGGTACATGGCCGTCGGCGCGGCCGCCGCGGTCGCCGATTTCGTGAAGGACAAGGCCGGGCTGGGCAAACCGGCCGAGGCGGTGAACCCGGCGGCGGTGAAGGAACACATGGATGTGATCGCGTCGTGCGGCACGAAGGTCGGCGTGGTGGATCACCTGGAAGGCCAGACCGTGAAGCTGACCCAGCGGGACAGCCCGGACGGGCTGCACCACTTCATCCCGCTGTCGTGGGTGAAATCGGTGAACGACAAGATTCACCTGACCAAGAACTCGGTCGAGGCGAAGGCGGAGTGGAAGCCGACGGCCGCCGCCTGCGGCTGTTGATGCCGAGCGAACGCGGAACCCGCCCCGAAAACGGGGCGGGTTCGTCATTTTCCCGCCTGTAGGTCGGCAACGTGTGGTATCAGAGTTGCACGATTTTTCGCCGTCACCCTCACTTCTCACGACCCGGAACCCGTCATGAAACGTCGCACGTTCCTCGCCTCCGCATCCGTCGCCGGGGCCGCCCCGCTCCTCACCGGGTTGACCGCCGGGCAAACCAAGGCGGCCGAGCCGGACGCCCTGCCGCGGTTCGACTCGGCGGGCGAAACGGTCCGCGATGGCATGCGGTACCGCAAGCTCGGCAGCACCGGGGTGGAGGTGTCGTGCGTCGGGGTGGGCGGGTTCCACATCGGGGTGCCGAAGGACGAGCAGGAGGGCATCAAGGTCATCCGCGCGGCGCTGGATGCCGGCATGAACTTCCTGGACAACAGTTGGGACTACCACGACGGCGGGAGCGAGATCCGGATGGGCAAGGCGCTGCAGGACGGGTACCGGAAGAAGGCGTTCCTGATGACCAAGATCGACGGGCGGACGAAGGAGGCGGCGGCGAAGCAGATCGACGAGTGCCTGAAGCGGTTACAGACGGACGTGATCGACCTGATCCAGCACCACGAGGTGATCCGGGTGGAAGACCCGGACCGCATCTTCCGCGCAGGCGGCGCGCAGGAGGCGGTGGAGGCGGCGAAGAAGGCCGGGAAGGTGCGGTTCGTCGGGTTCACCGGGCACAAGGACCCGTTCGTCCACCTGCGGACGCTGGAGCTGGCGAAGGAGCACGGGGTGCGGTTCGACACCGTGCAGATGCCGCTGAACGTGCTCGACGCGCACTTCCGCAGCTTCGCCCGCCAGGTGCTGCCGGTGCTGGTGAAGGAGCAGATCGGGGTGCTGGGGATGAAGCCGATGGCGAGCGGGGCCGTCCTGAAGGCGCAGGCGGCCACCGCCGAGGAGTGCCTGCGGTACGCCCTCACGTTGCCCACGTCGGTGGTCATCACCGGCATGGAGTCGATGGACCGCCTCACTCAGGCGCTGAACGTGGTCAAGGACTTCAAGCCGCTGCCCGAGGCGGAGGTGACCGCCCTGCTGGCGAAGACGGCGAAGGCGGCGGCCAAAGGGGAGTACGAGGGGTTCAAAACGGGAACGCAGTTCGACGCCACCGCCAAAAACCCCCAATGGCTGGGCTGATCGACGAGCGGGTGGCGTTTTCGGCGGTTGGCACGCGGCGTGCTAAATTCCACGCCGCGATCAGTCGCCCCTCATCCCCCTCACGGATGTCCCATGACTGCCACCGCCACCCGGAAGCCCCGGCCCCCCCGCACCCAGAACTCCGCCGTTTCCGCCCAAGACGTTAGGACGCTGTTGACAGAACTGGCCTACCGGCTGCATACCACCAAGGTGATCGGCCGCGTGTCGCACGACCACGACCGCGGGTTCAGCGGCCGGCCCGCGCAGCCGCGGTAACACCGCCGGGAAGGTCAGCTCAACACGTCTTTCACCACCGTGCCGTGGACGTCGGTCAGCCGGTAGTACCGGCCCTGGAACTTGTACGTCAGCTTCTCGTGGTCGATGCCGAGCAGGTGCAGCAGCGTGGCCTGAACGTCGTGTACATGCACGCCGTCCTCGGCCACGCTGTACCCGTACTCGTCGGTGCGGCCGACCGTCACCCCCGGCTTGATGCCGCCGCCGGCGAACCACATGGTGAAGCACCGCGGGTGGTGGTCCCGCCCGTAGTCGGTGGCGGTCAGTTTCCCCTGGCTGTACGCGGTGCGGCCGAACTCCCCGCCCCACACCACCAGGGTGTCGTCGAGCATCCCCAGCCGCTTCAGGTCCTGCACCAGCCCGTACCCGGCCCGGTCCACCTCCTTCGCCTGCTTGCGGATGCCGCCGGGCAGCCCGCCGTGGTGGTCCCAGCCGGGGTGGTACAGTTGGATGAACCGCACGTCCCGTTCGGCCAGCCGGCGGGCGAGGAGGCAGTTGGCCGCGAACGTGCCCGGCTTCTTCGCGTCCTCGCCGTACAGGTCGAACACCTCCTTCGGCTCCCGGCTCAGGTCCATCACCTCCGGCACGCTCGTCTGCATGCGGTACGCCATCTCATACTGCTCGACGCGGGCCAGGATTTCCGGGTCGCCCTCCTGCTCCGCTTGTAACTTGTTCAACTCGGCCAGCCGGTCGAGCATTTTCCGCCGCCCGGCCGCGCTCACCCCGTCCGGGTTTTGCAGGTACAGCACCGGGTCTTTCCCGCTGCGGAACTGCACCCCCTGGTGCGTGCTCGGCAGGAACCCGTTCCCCCACAGGCGGGCGTACAGCCCCTGCTCTGTCTTGTCCTTCGACACCAGCACCACGAACGCCGGCAGGTTGGCGTTCAGGCTGCCCAGCCCGTAGCTCAGCCACGCGCCGAACGCGGGCCGCCCGGCCAGTTGCGAGCCGGTCTGGAAGAAGGTGATGGCCGGGTCGTGGTTGATCGCCTCCGTGTAGCACGACTTGATGAAGGCGAGGTCGTCGACCATCTTCGCCGTGTTCGGCAGCAGGTCGGACACCGTCGCCCCGCACTTCCCGTGCTTGTCGAACTTGAAGATGGACCCGGCGAGCGGGAGGAGCGACTGGTTGCCGGACATGCCGGTCAGCCGCTGGCCCTTCCGCACGCTGTCCGGCAGGTCGGTGCCGTTCTTCTCGTTCAGCAGCGGCTTGTGGTCGAACAGGTCGAGCTGGCTCGGCCCGCCGGCCATGAACAGGTAGATGATCCGCTTCGCCTTCGGCGGGTGGTGCGGCTGGTCCAGGACGCCGGGCGAACCACGGGGCTTGTCCGCGGACTGGCCGAGCAGGGACGCCAGTGCCACCCCGCCCAGCCCGAGCGCGGACGAGCGGAGGAACAGCCGGCGGTTGGCGGCGGGGAGGATGAGGTGGGTCATGGTGTTTTTGAGTGGTAGGCACACTCCGTGTGCCGTTCTGCGGCTTGTGAGTGGTAGGCACACTCCGTGTGCCGTCCCGCTACCGTGTACAGCAAGTATTCTCCTTCACCCAACCCGGCCCGGCGCGGATTCTCGGCGATGTACCCTCGCAGGTACTCGAACTGTTCCGGGCTACGCACCAAGTGGTCGAAGCTTTCTTCCTGCCAGAACCGGCCGCCCCGGTCCGTCCGGCGGTTGATCTCGGTGGCGGTGAACTTCTTCCACGAGTAGCAGACGCGGAGGATGTCGGCATCGTTCCGCAGCCCGATCAGAACATGGACGTGATTCGGCATGACGACGAACGAGTCGATGTGGTAGCGGTCGCCGTCGAAGTGGCGGATCGCGTCACCGACGACGGCAGCCAGCGTCGGGTTG
>CANJKY010000485.1 GCA_947474875.1 Gemmataceae bacterium | reverse complement strand
CTGACCTCGGAAACGCTGCTGGCCGGCGACCGATACCAGGACGAGACGTTCCGCGGGTGGCACAGCCGCTGGCAGGAGCGACTGCGGCGGGAGGGCCGTCCGCTCGCCAGGGTGTACGACCAGATGAACGCGGTGAACCCGTTCGTCATCCCGCGGAACCACCGCGTCGAGGAGGTACTGAAGGCCGCCGAGGAGCGGGACGACCTGACCCCGTTGCACGACCTGCTGGCGGCGCTAGAGTCGCCATTCGAGGCGACACCGGAACGGGCGAAGTACACCGTCCCGCCGGCCGACGAGACCGGCTACCGCACCTTCTGCGGAACGTGAGGTATCATCTTGGCGGGTCGTCCGGGCAGACCATGCACCCCTGCTCGTGTCGGAACAGCCGGTGCCGCTCGCACACCACCGCGGTGGGCGGGAACAGGTACGGCCAACCCGTTGCCGGCGGCCCGTCGGCCCGTGTTGGGTTGTAGTGGTGAACCATCAGGGCGAACTGCCGCAGGCACTCGCGGTGCATGTCTTCCCGATCCGGGTTCGGGTAGTACGGCAGTCGATACGCCACCTCGCGGCTGGCCGCGTGAACCACCACCTCCACCACGAACCGTTTGCGGTCGGGGAGCCCCTCCGGGGTGCCCCACGGGATGTCGGCCAGGTCGAACCCGACCCATCCGTCCCGGCCGGGGTTCTGATCACGGGTGGCGATCCAGCGGGCGAACTCGTACTCCCATTTCGATTGGTACAGTTCGGCGGCGGCCACCGCAATGCGGGCGAGCAGCACCCCGGTCAGCCCGTTGCTCCAGGAGATGCACTCGCCCGGATTGCCGCCGAACTGGTTGGCCATCGTCGGCTCACCCCTTGATGACGCCGATCGGCCGCATGCGGGCCACCTTACGGCTCAGGTTCGCCTCGTGGACGACGTTCACCACGTCGTCCACCAGCTTGTACGCCTTCGGCTGCTCCTCGGCCAACCCCTGCCGGCTGCTCGACATCGCGATCACCCCGCGGGCCTCCAGCTCCTTGTCGATGCGGCGGCCGGCGGCGTCTTTCAAGGCGGCGGTTCGGCTCATCGCCCGCCCGGCCCCGTGGCAGGTGCTGCCGAACGTCTTCTCCATGCTGCCCGCCGCCCCGACCAGCACCCACGACGCCCGCCCCATGTCGCCGGGGATGATGACCGGCTGACCCGTCTTGCGGAACGCAGGCGGCAGTTCCGGGTGCCCGGCGGGAAACGCCCGCGTCGCCCCCTTGCGGTGGACCCACACCTTCTTCTTCTTGCCGTCCACCGTGTGCTCTTCCAGCTTGGCGATGTTGTGCGCTACGTCGTACAGCAGTTCCATGCCCAGGTCTTCCCACGACCGGCCGAACACCGACGCGAACACCTCGCGGGTCTGCTGCATGAGCAACTGGCGGTTGGTGAACCCGAAGTTGGCGGCGGCCCGCATGGCGGCGATGTACTTGCGGCCCTCCGGCGAATCCACCGGCGCGCACGCCAGTTGGCGGTCCGGCAGGGTGATGCCGTACTTGGCCGGGGCGTTGCGGAACGCCGCCAGGGCGTCGTCGCACACCTGGTAGCCCAGCCCGCGGCTGCCGCTGTGGATCATCACGCACACCTGGTTCAACTCCAGCCCGAACGCCGCCGCCACGTCCGCGTCGCACACCTGATCGACCACCTGCACTTCCAGGAAGTGGTTGCCGCTGCCGAGCGTGCCGCACTGTTCGGCACCCCGCTTCACCGCGTGGTCGGACACCTCCTCCGGGTCGCCACCATCAATGCGACCGTTCGCCTCGATGTGCCCGAGGTCGCGGGGCACGCCCAGTTCCCGCCCGACGGCGTAGCTCGCCCCCTGGCCCATCAGTTCGCGGGTCTCCTTGGCGTCGAACTTGTACCGCCCGGTGCGGCCCACCCCGGCCGGGATGGTGTGGAACAGCCCCTTGACGAGTTCCCGCAGGTGGTGCTTCACGTCATCCAGGAACAGGTTCGTCTTGCACAGCCGCACCCCACAGTTGATGTCGTACCCCACCCCGCCCGGCGAGATGACCCCGCCCTCGGCCGGGTCGGTGGCGCACACCCCGCCGATGCAGAATCCGTACCCCCAGTGGATGTCCGGCATCGCCAGGCTGGCCCCCTGGATGCCCGGCAGCGTCGCCACGTTCGCCACCTGCTCCGGCGCCTGGTCGTTGCGGATCGCCTGGATCAGCTTGTCGTCGGCGAAGATGAGGCCGTCCACCCGCATGTCGCCGCGGTGCGACTTCGGGATGCGGAAGCAGCAGGCGTCCACTTTTTCCAGCGGTCCGGTGTACGCACCCTTACCCATGACTGGCTCCGAGACGGCCCGACGATACCGGCACCGTACACGACGGAGCGGGGGAACGCTACCGGGGTTCGGGGCGAACTCACGAGGTGCCGAGCAGGTCGTCCCACGACGTGATGTAGAGCAGGCGACACCTTACCAGTCGCCGCCGCTGTCATCCTGCCCCTATGTGGACAAGCTTTTCGTCCACTGACTTTTCACTACCAGTTGCCTTGGGTAATTTGAATGTCTCTTTGTGGACACTGGGGCAGGCCGATGCGTCAAATCGTTGGGCTGAACTGCGTGTTGTGCAACGAGCGTATCGGGTGGGGCGGGGAGGCCCGCGTCTGCGGCGGGTGTCAAAGCCCGGTTCATAACTCCTGTGCTGACAAAGTCGAGTCGATCCCTGGGAACGACCGGTGCCCCGACTGCGGGGCGGTCGCGTCAGCCAGCCGCCCATACCTGGTCGCAGCGACACGAGAGCGGGAGGCGGCGGCAGTCAGGCCAATCGCCAGACGCGGACGGATCATGTTCCTGGCAGGCGGGATCGGCACTCTGATTGTGGGTACGCGGCTCGTCATCAAGCTGGCTTCCAATCCTAACCTTTCCCAGGGAGAGGTGCTGTACGACGGGCTAGCGCTGGCGATCGCGTTCTCGGCCGCAATCGCCGGGCTGTACTTGCTCGTTCGTTACAGCAGCTCTCGCTAGTAGCCTTGGGTATGGTTTACCCCGGCTGCTTGTCCGGGTGCAGGTACACGAAGCTCTTGCCCAGCCGCCCGCCGTAGTTGCCGGCGCTGATCCGCAGCAGGTCCGGGGTGTCCTTCGCCGCGGCGATGGCCGCCTGGGTGGCGGCGGCGAGCGTCTTCAGGTCCGGGCCGTTGATGATGATCTCCTGCACGCTCACCACCCCGTCCGGCAGCCGTGATTCCACGCCGGGTTTACCCTTCAACGTCGGGCAGTATTCGGCGTAGGTGCTGGCGATGCTGAACTTGTACTTGCTGCCGGCCTTGCTCCCGCTGCCGGCCACCCCGCCGGGGAACGGCAGTGACACCCCGCTGACAGTCATCGCCCCCTCGACGGCGCGCTCCGCTGCCGCCAGCGCCCCGTCGGCGGTGGCCCCGAAGAACCACAAATTGCCGCCCATCAGCCCGTCCGCCCAGCCGAACCGCCGCTCGATGACGAACTCCCCGCTCAGGATGGGGATCACCCGCACCCGCCGGCCGAACCGCTCGTCCTTGTACTGGTGGCCGTCGCCGAAGTACGCCACCTTCCGCCCGAGCGGGAACCAGTTCGTGTCGGCCGGCAGCACGTTGAAGCAGGCGGTGGTCGGGCACGTCAGCACGTTCTGGCTCACCCGCACGAGCAGGGCGCGTTCGAGTTTCTGCTCCCGCTCCTTCCAGAACCGCGGGACGTGGAACTGGAGCACCGCCCCCGGCCGGCCGTCCGGCGTGTCGGCGGTGTACCGGCTCAGCCCGGCCTCGCAGTCGCACAGGATGGAACTGCTGGCGTTGCCGGTGGCGGCGTTCACCGCGTGGTCCAGCCAGCGGCGGTTGTGGGCCGTCACCAGCACCTCGGCGTAGATGCTGCGGAACGCCTCGGCGTAGGTGTCGTCGATGATCGCGGACATGGGAACCCCTCGTCGGATGAACGAGGGGCATGATACGGCCGCCGGCGGTCAGGTCTTCCACTCCACCCCCTGCACCCCCTCCACCTTGTTCAGGTCGGCGATGAGGGCGAGGGCGGCGGCCGGGGTCGGGCTCTTCAGCTTGGCGGCGTACACGAGTTCGACCGCCGCCCCCTGCTTGGCGGTACCGGTGGCGGTCAGCCGGTACGACGCCAGGTGGGTGTCGAAGAGCGGGCGGAGGAGCGACTCCGGGTCGAACCCCAGGCCGAACCGCACGGTCAGGGCGGCGAACCCGTTCCCGATCTCCTTCCGCCGGTCGTAGTTGTTCATCACCACCGCCACCAGG
>CANJKY010000484.1 GCA_947474875.1 Gemmataceae bacterium | reverse complement strand
GTGGTGGAAGAACGGCACACGGAGTGTGCCTACCACTCAAAGACCGGCTCGGTCACTTCACCGGCACCAGCCACACGTTCCGGTACTGCACGCTGTGCCCGTGGTCTTGCAGCAGGATCGGCCCCGGCTGGCTCGGGTCGCCGCCCAGTCCGGCGGTGGTGTTGTCCGACTTCACCGCCACGTCGTCGTGGACCTTCACGCCATTGTGATACACCGTCATGCGGGCGGGTTCGGTCTTTTTGCCACCGGCGAACACCGGCGAGGTGAACTCGATGTCGTAGCTCTGCCACACGGTCGGCGCCTTGCACACGTTCTGGCTCGGCGGGACGAGGTCGTAGATGGCGGCGCAGTCGTTCTTCCCGCTCTTCAGCCCGTAGCTGTCCAGCACCTGCACCTCGTACCGCCCCTGCACGTACACCCCGCTGTTCCCGCGGCCCTGCCCCTGCGTCAGGTTCGGCTCGTACGGGATGCGGAACTCGACGTGCAGCTTGAACCGCCCGCCGAACTTCTCCTTCGTGATGATGTCGCCCTGCCCCTTCACACCTTCGGCCGCCCCGCCGTCCACCAGCTTCCAGCCGGGCTTGGTCTTGCCGTCGGTCTTCACCCACTGGTCCAGGTTCTTGCCGTCGAACAGCACGACCGCCCCTTCGGGGGCCGGGGTGGACTTCACGTCTTGCAGGTCTTCCGGCTTGGCCGCCTTGAACTTGTCGTCCAGCTTCCACTGGGCGAACGCGGGGGCGGACAGGATGAGCAGGGCGAAAGCGGCGCGGAGCATGGGAGAGCCTCGGGGGTTCATGATCTTCGCCGCGACTGAAAGGAGCGGGGGAACTTGCCCGCTCCTTTCAGTCGCGGCGAAGACAGGATATGCTCTCCTCACCTCCCGGGGGCATTCCATGCGTGCTGCTCTCCTCGCGCTCCTCCTCACGTCCGTTGCCTTCGCCCAGGACAAACCGAAGCCTGCCCCGCCCACCGCTCCACCGGGCGAGGCGATGATCGAGGCGTACTTCCAGGCGAAGGTGAAGGCGATCGCGGACAACTGCCTGACCGACCTGACCACCAAGGAGGCGTGGGAGAAGAAGCGGCCGGAACTGCGGAAGCAGTTCCTGGACATGATGGGCCTGTGGCCGCTGCCGGAGAAGACCCCACTCAACGCGAAGGTGACGGGCACGGTGGACGGCGAGGGGTTCACCGTCGAGAAGCTGGTGTTCGAGTCCCGCCCGGGGCTGTACGTCACCGCGAACGTGTACAAGCCGAAGGCCCCATCCGCCGGCAAGCTCCCCGCCATCCTGTACGTGTGCGGGCACGGCAACGTGGTCGAGAAGGGCGTCTCTTATGGCAGCAAGGTGAGCTACCAGTACCACCCGGCGTGGTTCGCCGCCCACGGGTACGTGTGCATCATCCTGGACACCCTCGAACTCGGCGAGATTCCGGGCGAGCACCACGGCACGTACAGCAAGAAGCAGTGGTGGTGGCAGTCGGTCGGGTACACGCCGGGCGGGGTCGAACTGTGGAACGCCATCCGCGCGCTCGACTACCTGGAGACCCGGCCGGACGTGGACATGAAGCGGGTGGGCGTGACCGGCCGCAGCGGGGGCGGGGCGACGAGCTGGTGGGTGCTGGCGGCGGACGACCGGCCGGCGTGCTTCGTGCCGGTGGCCGGCATCGTCGATTTGCACTCGCACGTCTGCGAGGGGGACACCGAGCGGCTGAAGAAGGGGGTGGTGGCCGGGCACTGCGACTGCATGTACATGGTGAACGCGCACCGCTGGGACTTCCCGCTGGTGGCGGCGCTGGCCGCCCCGAAGCCGCTGCTGCTGGGCAACTCGGACGCCGACGACATCTTCCCCGTGCCCGGCTACCGCCGGCTGGCAGACAAGGTGTCGAAGGTGTACAAGCTGTACGGGGCCGAGGACAAGTTCCAACTGCTGGAAACCAAAGGCCCGCACAAGGACACGCCGGAACTGCGGATCGGCAACAACCGGTGGATGAACCGCTGGCTGAAGAACGACACCACCACGAAGGTGGAGGACGACCTGCCGCCGAAGCTCACCCCGCAGCAACTCAAGGTGCTGGACAAGATCCCGGACAACGCCATCAACGCCAAGGTGCCGGACGTGCTGTACATGCCGGTGTCGATCGCCATCCCGGAGAATGCTGAGGAGGCGAAGGCGTGGTGGCCGAAGAAGCGGGAGGAACTGCTGAAGGAACTGACGGCGACGAGCTTCCGCGCGTGGCCGGCGAAGCCGGAGGGGTTGAATCCGAGATGGCTTGCCGGCGAGATGAGGTTCGGTAAATTCTGCAACTACCAATTCGAGAGTGAGCCAGGAGCGGACTTCACGATCAACCTGGGTACGGCTCAGTCCACCGATCCAAAACAATTAGTGATCGAAGTCGGAACAATCACACCGAGCAGCCAAAAGGACGCCGACTCAGCGACATTCGCATTCCACCCCCGCGGCACTAACAAAACTCTCTGGGCCGAACACGTTTCCGTCCCCGAAACGCAAATCCGCCGCCGCTTCCCGCTGATCGGCGAGACGTGGGAAAGCGGACAGGTGTGGGACGTGCGGCGGGCGGTTCAGGCCATCGGCACCATCGACGAGTTCAAGAAGCTGCCGATCGAACTCCGCGGCGAGGGGCCGATGGCGATCGTCGCCCTGTACGCCGCCCTGTACGAGCCGAGCGTGACGAAGTTGACGCTGGTGAACCCGCCGGCGTCGTTCCGCGACCCGGCCAGTCCGGCGTTCCTGGGGGCGGCGAAAATCCTCGACCACCCGCACGCGGTGGCGATGGCCGCGGCGACCAAAACCGTACACTTGAAGGGGATCGCCGAGGCCGACCGCCCGAAGTGGGAGTGGGCCGCCCGGCTGCAACAACGGACCGGCGCGAAGTCGCTCACGATCGACGCCCCGCAGGGGAAATGACCCGCCGGCGCTACCTCACCCGTTCCGGAGACGAACTCATGGCCGAAGAAACTCCGCTCACCCCCGCCGGGCAGCCGCAGCAGGTGCAGGTGCAGGTGGACGTGTCCAAGATGGCGGCGGTGTACACCAACTTCTTCCGCCTCAGCCTGAGCAGCAGCACGGAAGAGATCCTGATGGACGTGGGCCTGCACACCGGCATCATGGTGCCCGGCGGGATGGAGCCGATCCAACTGACGCACCGGCTGGTGATGAACCCGTTCGTCGCCAAGCGGCTGATCGAGTCGCTGCGGCAGATCGTGGCCCGGCACGAGCAGGCGTTCGGGGCGATGGAGGTGGACCCGCAGAAGCGGCTGCGGAAGCAGGGGTGATTCGGCGTAGGGTGGGTCCGCCGGCGGCAGCCGACGAGACCCACGGGTGATTCGACGTGGGTCTCGGTCCCGGGACCGGACCCACCCTACTTTTTCAACATCGCCAGCGCGTCTTTCAGCTCGTTCTCGAACCGCTTGGTCAGCCCCGGGATCCACTTGTCGCTCACCCGCGTGAACCGGGCCAGCTTGCCGTCCTCGGTCTTGCGGCCGCGTTCGGCGTACACCGCCCGGATCAGCTCCTCGTCGGTCACGTCGCCGATCGCTTTGCCGTCCTTGGTCAGCGTGCCGGCCGCCTTCACGATCACGTCCGTGTTCGGCCCGTGCTGCACCGCCGTGCTCCACACCACGTCTCGCAGGGCCGCCGACCGCTTCGCCACGTCCAGCTTCAGCTCCTTCGCCAGCTTCGCCGCCTGCGGGTCGTAGTGCGTGTCCTTGATGTACTCGTGCTCGTTCTTCCGCAGCCCGTCCGCGTCCTTCGCCGCCAGCTCCTTCCACCGCTTGGTGAACTCGTCCGTACCGGCCTTCAACCCCTCGAACTCCTTCGGGTAATACTTCTTCACGAACGCGTCCGCCCGCCCCACCTTCGACGCCAGCTGGTAGGTGCCGTAGCTCACCCCGCCGGGGTCGCCGACGCCGTCGGACACCGTCGCCGGCCCGCGGTTGCCGGACTCGTACTTCTCGGACAGCTTGCCGAGCGGCGGGTCGGCGGCGAGCAGGGGGGAGGCGAGCAGTAACAGGGCGAGGAGGATGCGGGACATGGCGGAATCCGGGATGTCGGGGGCTGGCTCATTTTCGCCCCGGCCGGCCTCATGGGAAAGACCTCACCCCCGGCACCGACTTGGCGAACGGCGGGGCGTGAGTCCGCCGGTGGTGCGGTAGAGGACCTCACCCCCCGGCCCCCTCTCCGAGCCGGAGAGGGGGTGTTCAAGTCTCCGTCGTGGCTGGTGTACCCGTTCAACCCGGCGAAT
>CANJKY010000483.1 GCA_947474875.1 Gemmataceae bacterium | reverse complement strand
GTGGGCCGATTCCGGAATCGGCCCACGGTGTGGGCCCACAAACAAGCCACCCGCGTCAGCCACTCCGCCGCCTCGATCGTCAGCTTCAGATCGCTGCCGGCCTCCACCCGGATGGCTGTCGGCGTACCACCGATCGGGAACGCCACCGCGGTCTCGGCGGTCATCCACGGCGGGTACACCCAGGCACGATGCTCGGTCCCGGTACGGCCGTCCCGCCACACCAGCAGCAACTTCCGCCACCCGCCGGCGGTGTCCGTTCGCACCCGCACCCGCACACCGACGACCGGCCGGGTCGGGTCCGGCAGCGACAGCCGCGGAGGGTTGCCGGCCTGTACTTCCGCCGCCCCGCAGTCGAACTCCCGCGGCAGGTCTACCCCGTCGATCGGCACGGCGACGAACGGCACGTCCGGCCCGGCGGACGCGAACACCCCGATCCCCGCGTTCCGCAGCGCCCGCACGCACCGGGCCGTGCCGTGGTACATGAGCACCGGTGTCGCCCCGCCGTACCGCCCCTCGACGAACTCCGGGGACATGCCGGCTTTCACGTCCTCGGTCAACTCGTCCAGCACCAGCCGCGTGTAATACGCCTCTCGCACGCCGGAATCCATGTTCGCCCAGAACACCCCACCGGCGGCGGCGAGCACGAATACGGTCACGGGCCACGACACCCGCCCGCGGCCGCCGGCCGCTACCCAGCACACGCACAGTCCGGCGGCGCTCGGGGTGACGAGCCGGGCGGCCAGACCGTACCCGCGGGCGTACGCCGACGCTGCCCCAAGCAGGATCACGCCGACTACCGCCAGGGCGAGCGCGGACTCGAACACCGTTCCATGCGGACGACGGACGAGTGCCACCAGTGACGTCGCGTACAGCCCCGCCGCGGCCACCCACACGATCGCCGCCGGCCACTCGTGCGGGTAAGGCACGGCCGGGTCACCCACCCCGCATGCCAGGAATTGAACGGTGTGCAGGAGGAACTTGCCGGGCGAGCGGTCGGGGAGGGCGGTCACCCCCGGCGGGGCGGTGAGCCACACCCACGCCCCGTACCCGACCCAGGCGACGGCGAACGCCGCAGCGACCAGTTGAGCCGAGCGCGGTCGTTTCCAAACTGTGTGAGCAAGCCAGGCGACGAACAGCGGGGTGAACACCAGCCCGAACCCGCCGGACAGCACCACCGCGGTGGCGTACCCGCAAGCCGCCAACAGCCAGCCGGTGCCACCGCCGCGGGCCACCCGCCCGGCCGCCCACACCCACCCGGCCAGCCCGTACACGCACACCGCGAACACCAGTTGGTAGCCGTAGAGCAGGTTGTGCGTGTGCCCCCAGTGCAGCAAGAGAACCGGTATGACGGCGTCGGCCACCGACGCCCGCCCCCGCCGGCCGCGGGCGGCCCACACCAGCAGCGCGGCGGCGGCGGTGTGCAGGCCGACGTTGACGTACATGCCGGCGCGGAAGTTGAAGTCGGTCGCTTCCAGCACGCCCGCCCACACCGCCCGGCCGAGCGGGTAGCGGTGCTCGTTGTGGTGGGCGAACAGCCACCCGATGCGACTCGGCGATTCGACGTAATCAGCGAGGACGGCGAACTCGTCCTTGGTAGGCGACTCGGCCGACCCCTTGGTGGTCACCAGCCAGCCGGCGGCCACCGCACACGCCGCGGCCACCGCGTGGACGAACAGCACCGCGACGGCGTCTCGGCTGGGCGTGGGCATCCGTTCCCCTCAGACCTGTGGTCGGACTGCACCCGCCGTCACTGGCGGGCGGCGCCCTTCACCGTCATCTGCACCGTGTACACGCTCTTGCTGGCGGTGACGAACAGCGTTTTCATGTCCTTTCCGCCGAAGCACACGTTCGCCGTCCACGGCTCCGGGATGGCGATGTTCACCACCTTCGCCCCGGTCTTGTCGAACACCGTCACCCCTTGGCCGGTCAGGTACACGTTCCCGGCCTCGTCCAGCGTCATCCCGTCCGACCCGAGTTCGCAGAACAGCTTGCGGTTGATCAACTTCCCGTCGTCCTGGATCGCGTACTGGTACGTCTTCCGCTTGTTGATGTCGGCCACGTACAGCGTCTTCCCGTCCGGCGTGCCGATGATCCCGTTCGGTGCCCCGAAGTCGTCGTCCACCCGCACCGGCTTGCCGTCCTTGCCCACGAAGTACACCGCCTTCTTGTCCTGCTCCTCCTTGCGGTCCTTCGCCCAGTAGTCCCGCTTGTAGAACGGGTCGGTGAAGTACGCCCCGCCGTCCGGCCGCACCCAGATGTCGTTCGGCCCGTTCAGCGGTTTGCCGGCGAAGCCCTTCGCCACCACCGTGTGCTTCTTCGTCTTCACGTCGATCTTCCACAACTCGTTCTTCTCGTCGGCACACGCCCACAGCACCCCGTCCTTGTCGAAGCACAAGCCGTTCGACCGGCCGCACGGCTCCAGGAAGGTGCTGATCTTGCCGTCGGCCGCACTCCACACGTGGATGCGGTCGTTCGGCTGGTCGGTGAAGTACACGTTGCCGTCCGCGTCCGGGGCCGGCCCCTCGGTGAACTTGAAGGCGTCGGACACCTTCACCGGCTTGGCCCCGTCGGCGACGGGCGAAGTCGGTTTGTCCGCGGCGGCAGCCATGAGTGGCACCGTGAACAGGGTGAGGAGGGAGAGGCGCATGGGAACTCCAGGAGCAGAAAGCCCACGGACGGCCGTCCGTGGGCTTGGACTAGATGCTGATCTTCCGGTCCCGGGCGGCGATCCGCCACGCCCCGACCACCTTCCCGCCCTCGGCCACCAGCGCCTCGCGGTGCAGGGCCACCGTCGGGCACACGTGGCCGGGCAGGGCGTACACCACGTCGCCCGGCTTGTACCGGTCGGCGTGGGCGGTCTCGACGGTGTAGTGCTCCTCGCTGTGGACGACCGGGGTGTGCGGCGGGAAGTCGAGCAGGTGTACCCGCTTGGCCAGCAGCGGGTCGGCGGCCACCGCCTTGTTCCCCAGGTCGAGCGTGACGCGGTTCGGGGTCGGCCGGGAGATCACCCGCGTGACCATCACCGCCGCCGGTTCCACCCCGGCTAGGTCAGTGTACTTCGACCCGTACCCGTGGTCGTGCAGCACGTAGGTGCCGGGCGAACACTCCATGCCCGGCACGTCGCGGATGTCGGCGTACACGGGGAACCCCGGCGTGCCCCCGCACACCAGCGTCGGCACCGGCAGCCCCTGCCGCTCCAGCCCGGCCCGCAGTTCCAGCACCGGGGTCAGCTTCGCCCACACCGCCGCCTCGCGGTCCGGCCGGCTCTCCTGGTTGATGTGTCCGTCGTAGCAGTGCAGCCCGGCGGCGGTCAGCCCCGGCGTGTTCGCGATGCGGCGGTACAGATCGGCCACCTGGTCGAGGGCGATGCCGGTGCGGTCCATGCCCATGTTCACGTCCACCATCACCGGGATGGGCGTGCCCGCCGCCACCGCCGCCAGCGGGGCGAGGGTGTCGCGGTGGTCGGCGACGGCGGAAAACTTGGTGCCGGGGAACTTCGCAACGAGGGCGGCGAACCGGCCGACGTTCGGCCCGACCAGCGGGTACGCGATGAGCACGTCCGGGGCGCCGGCGGCGGCCAGCATCTCGGCCTCGGCGATGGTGGCGCACTTGTGCTTCGTGACGCCGGCCATCAGCTGCATGTGGACGATCTCGGTCGTCTTGTGCGTCTTCACATGCGGCCGCAGCCGGGCCGGGTCGCCGGCCGCCTTGACGACGGCGGCGATGTTCCGCCGGATGCGGTCGGGGAAGAACACGAGCGCCGGTGACGGGATGTCGGCGACGTTCGACAGGTGGTACTGGTGGGACATGGAACCGCCCGAATGTAGTAGGCACACTCCGTGTGCCGTTCTGCGAATTACGACGGCACACGGAGTGTGCCTACTACTTACAGAGTCACACCCACTCCGCCTTCACGCGGAACGCCTCGTTCGCCGAGAACTCGACGGTGGTGCCGCCCTCGGCCACGGTGAGCGTGCCGCCAACTACGTCGGCCCCGTCCACGTGGCTCACCCGGTCTGGGTCGCGGGCGAACCGCAGTTCGGCCGCACCGCCGAACCCGGCCGTCTCGATCAGCCGCATCGCCACCGCCCGGCTCATCCCGTCGCCGGGGGCGACCGGCCGGAGCGAGGTCATGAGCAGGCTGGGTAAATCGACGTGCGCCAACCAGCCGCTCGGGCCGATGTGCGGCGGGCCTTTATCCGTGACCACCACCGGGCTGGGCGTCACCCACCCCAGCGCCGTCTGCATCGGGTACTCGCGGTCG
>CANJKY010000482.1 GCA_947474875.1 Gemmataceae bacterium | reverse complement strand
TCCGGGTTCCGCGGCGGGCTGACGCGGTCGGTCACCGCCTACGGGAAGAAGAACGGGCACTTCAAAGAGAACCTGGAACTGATCGGCAAGGACTTCCGCGAGGGCCTGACGGCCGTCGTCAGCATCAGCCACCCGGACCCCAGCTTCGAGTCACAGACGAAGGTGAAGCTGACCAGCCCGGAGGTGGAGGGCCTGACGTCCAGCGTGGTGTACGAGGCGCTGTCCGAGTACCTGGAGAAGAACCCGAAGGACGGCCAGCGGATCTGCAAGAAGATCAACCTGAGCGCCGAGGCTCGCATCGCGGCGAAGAAGGCCCGCGACGCCATCATCGACCGCAAGAAGCTGCTCGGCGGCGGCGGGCTGCCGGGCAAGCTGATGGACTGCTCCACCCGCGAGCGGGACAAGAGCGAGCTGTTCCTGGTGGAAGGGGACTCGGCCGGCGGGAGCGCGGAGAGCGGGCGGGACCGCAACTACCAGGCGGTGCTGCCGCTGCGGGGGAAGGTGCTGAACGTCGAGAAAGCCGAGATCGAGAAGCTGCTGAAGAACGAGGAGATCGCCTCGCTCATCGCCGCCGTCGGGGTGGACATCGGCAACGCCGAGGACACCACCAAGCTGCGGTACGGGCGGATCGTCATCCTGACCGACGCGGACGTGGACGGCCAGCACATCCGCACCCTGCTGCTCACCTTCTTCTTCCGCCAGATGCGGAAGCTGGTGGAGGAGGGCCGCATCTTCGTCGCCCGCCCGCCGCTGTTCAAGGTGACGCAGAAGAAGGAGGTGCGGTTCGTCCAGACTCGCGAGACGATGAGCACCGAGCTGATGACCCGCGGGCTGAAGGAGACGAGCCTGATCGTGGCCGGACGGGAAGCCCCGCTGTCGTCGGAATCGCTCGTCAAGCTGCTGCCCACCCTGGCCGACATCGAATCCGCCGTCGGCATCCTGGAACGCCGCGGGCAGCCGTTCGCCAACTTCGTCAAGCGGCACGACCCGGACAAGGGGTTCCCCAAGTTCCACGTGCGGCTGGGGGTGAAGGACCACTTCTTCCACACGTCGGACGAGGTGGAGGCGTTCCGCCAGAGCGAGTCCAAGCGGCTCGGCCGCGAGCTGGCCATCGGCGAGGCGGTGCCGACCACCACCGCGGTGACGCAGCAGACGGACGTGAAGGTGACGACCGAAGTGGACGAGAAGTACCGGTTCAGCGTGGACGAGTGGCACGAGGTGCAGGGGCTGAACAAGGCGTTCGACAAGCTGAAGGCGGCCGAGTTCGGGTTCGCCCCGGCGGATCTCGTGCCGCTGCCCCGCGTGGCCGGCCGCGAGCCGGCGGTGCGGTTCACCCTGGCTCACGCCGACTCGCGGAAGGACCTGAACGACCTGCGGGAGCTGGTGTCCGAGATCCGCCGGCTGGGCGAGAAGGGGATGGTCATCACCCGGTTCAAGGGGCTGGGCGAGATGGACCCGGAGGAGCTGTGGGAGACGACGCTCGACCCGGCCAAGCGGACGCTGCTGAAGGTGACGATGGCGGACGCGGTGCAGGCGGAGAAGATGTTCCGCATGCTCATGGGCAAGGAGGTGGAGGGCCGCCGCGAGTTCATCCTCAAGCACCGGGCGAACGTCGAGGACATCGACTACGGGGCGTGAGCCGACACTTGTTTGTTAGCCCGACGCGCGAGCGAAGGTGAACCACATGGCCCTCGCTCGCGCGTCGGGCTAGCAGACCCAGTCGACTTCCTCGGCGGAGCGTGCGATGCGGGTGATCGTCCAGTTCGACGACGCGGTGCGTTCTACCCTGACCGCGTGGCGGGACGGGTTGGCGGCGGACCCGCAGGACGCCCGGCGGTTGGCCGGGGTGTTTCTGGACGAGCTCAAGCAACGGCTGGTGAACGCGGGCGGACTGCCGTTCGGCTCGGCGGTGGGCGAGTTGACCACCCCGCCGACTTATTGGTGCGAACTCACCGGCCACGCCTGGGTGGGGTACACGATCACTGACGCCGGCCGATACTTCCGACGGGAGCGGGTCATCCGCGTTCTGGAACTGCAGCCGGCTCCGCCGCCGTCAGCCACTCCTTCATCTGATCGAAACTGAGCGTCTTCCCCGGCTGATCGATGCGGCGTTGCACCTCGGCCCGTTGTTCCGGCGTCAGTCGCGGACCGGACTTGGCAAACTGTTCGGCAGCCACCTTCGGCGGCACGTAGTACCCCATCGGCTCGCCGTCGGCGGTCTGGAACGGGATCAGCCCGTTCCCGCCGTCGATGCGGGTCACCTCCTTCAGCAGGTACAAGAGGACAGCCTCCTGGTCCTCAGGCCGCAACCCGCGGACGAACTCGATCGGGTCGGTGGTCGGGGCGGCATCCGCGGTCGCGCTCATGTCGTTGCCCTCACGCTAGCCGTGTATTCTAATCACCCGCCCACCGCCGTGAAACGTGGAACCTGAAACTCCCTACTCCCCCAGCCACCACCGCCGCTTCACCTTCCGCTCGCCGTAGCTCAGCCCGAACTTGTTGATGGCGCGGTCGGTCACGTGCTTCACCACCTCGTTCGGGTCGTCGCCGATGAACAGCTTGTCCAGGTCCACCGGGTCGATGGTCTTCTCGCTCACGAACTTCCGCAACTGCTCGATGCCCGGCGCCCAGTAGTCGCGGCCGACCAGCGCCACCGGGAAGTCCTGCAGCTTGCCCGTCTGGATCAGCGTCAGCACCTCGAACAGCTCGTCCAGGGTGCCGAACCCGCCGGGGCAGACGATGAACGCGTAGCTGTACTTGATGAGCATCAGCTTCCGCACGAAGAAGTGCTCGAACTCGACGAACTTGTCCACGTACGGGTTCGGCTTCTGCTCCATCGGCAGGATGATGTTGCACCCGATGGACTTGGCCCCGGGCACGTCCTTGGCCCCGCGGTTGGCCGCCTCCATGACGCCCGGCCCGCCGCCGGTCATGACGGTGAACCCGGCCTCGGCCAGCCGCTTGCCGATCAGCCGCGCCTGCTTGTAGTACAGGTGGCCCTCGTCGAACCGGGCGGACCCGAACACGGTCACGCACGGGCCGACGAAGTGCAGCTTGCGGAACCCGTAGATGAGCTCGCGGAAGATGCTCACCGCCCGCCGCAGCTCGAACGCCCGGCTCTGCGGGCCTTGCAGGAACTTGGCCTCGGCGGTGGGGGTGGCGTCGGCGGCGGGGAACGGGGTGGACCCCCAGCGGATGAGCTGGGACTCGGTGACGGAGCGGGGCGACAGGCCGGTATCGGGCATGGGAGAGGTTGCCTCGGTTCAGTTGGCCGCAAAGAACGCAAAGAGCCGTAAAAAATAGGACTCGAAATCTGCCGGCTCTCTGACCCTGTTTTGCGCCCGTTTGCGCTTCTTGCGGCCGTCCACTTCTCACACCATTATTCGCGGGGCAGGCCCGCCTGTTGCATCAATCGGTCGGTGGCCGTGTACGCCTCCCGCACCCAGTCGGCGATCTTGTCCGGCTCGGGCGAGTACTCCAGCTCGATGCTCATCGCCCCGGAGATACCCAGGGCGGCGATCTCCCGCAAGTATGGAACGAAATCCACCACCCCGCGGCCGGGCGGCAGGTCGCCATGCACTTTCCCGTCGCAGTCGCTGATGTGGACGTGGACCGCTTTCCCCTTCAGCGCCCGCAGCTCCTCCGGCCGGCTCTTCGCCAGGCACAGGTGGCTGATGTCGATGTTCGCCCGCACCGCCGGGTGGCCCACCTCGTCGATGAACCGCACCATGCTCGGCACGTCGTTCAGCAGCGACAGTTTGAACGGCTCCAGTTCTAATGCGATTTCCAGGCCCAGCCCGGCCGCGTAATCGCCGAGCGCCTTCAGGTGCGCCACCCCGGTGGCCCACTGCTCGGCCGGCGGGATCACCTGCCGCTCCCAGATGTACTCGCCGAGCACCAGCAGCACGTTCCGCGCCCCCAACTCATACGCGAAGTCCAGGTACGCCTTGCACCGCCCCAGGTGGAACCGCTGCACGCTCGGGTTGAAGTCGATCAGCCCGACGGCCACGCACGCCACGCTCACCACCGGCAGCCCGGCCCGCTCGCACTCGGTGCGGATCAGCTTCCGTTCCTTGGCGTCGGTGTCCAGCGGGTCGGCGAAGATGTCGATGGTGTCGAACCCGATCTCCTTGGTCATGCGGATGCCGTAGGCGGTGCCCTTGCCCGCCTGCGCCCACGCCGAGTTGATGAGGCCGAGTTTCACGGGACGGTCTCCGGTGGGTGTTCTGAGAGTGGTAGGCTCACTCCGTGTGCCGTCATCTGA
>CANJKY010000481.1 GCA_947474875.1 Gemmataceae bacterium | reverse complement strand
GTTCCCGTTCGGCCGGGGCGATCAAGCTCTCGCGGGCCTTCGCCGTCGACACCGCCTCGGCCTGCCTCGGGCCGCCGGCCTCCAGGATCATGCCGGCCCCGACCGTGTTGTTCGTCAGCCGGTCGATCAGGATGAACGCCCCGGTGGAGGCGTTGACGCGGTACGGGTCGCACGCCAGCGGGCGGGTCAGGCTGAGCTGGACGTGCCCGACCTCGTTCAGCCCCAGGCGGGCGACGGCCCGGTGCTCGAGCGTGTTCACGTCCACCCCGTAGCGGAAGGCGGACACCTCCGCTGCCACCTGCCGGGTGGTGTGTTTCAGGGTGTACGTCTTCCCCGGCACGAGTGGCTGCTCGGCCATCCACACCACCACCGCCTCGATCTGGCTGGACACGTGCGGCGGGTTGTCCGGGTGGACCAGCATGTCCCCGCGGCTGACGTCCACCTCGTCGGCCAGCGTCACCGTCGCCGCCTGTGGCGCGAAGGCTTCTTCCAACTCGCCGTCGTAGGTCACGATCGACTTCACCCGGCTCCGCTTGCCCGACGGCAGCACCATCACCTCGTCGCCCTTGCGGACGATGCCGGACGCGACCGTGCCGGCGAACCCGCGGAAGTCGAGGTTGGGGCGGAGAACGTACTGCACCGGGAACCGCAGGTCGGACAGGTTGCGGTCGCTGGCGATGTGGACGGATTCCAGGTGATCCAGCAGTGGCGGGCCGTGGTACCAAGGCGTGGCATCGCTCTTGGATGCCACGTTGTCGCCCTTCAGGGCCGACATGGGGATGAACGTGATGTCCGGCAGGCCGAGCTTGGCGACGAACCCCGTGTACTCGTCCTTGATCGTTTCGAACACCTCCTGCGAGTACCCGACCAGGTCCATCTTGTTGACCGCCACGACGACGTGCCGGATGCCGAGCAGCGACACGATGAACGAGTGCCGACGGGTCTGCGTCTGCACCCCGTGGCGGGCGTCGATGAGGATGATGGCGAGCTGGCACGTCGAGGCGCCCGTCGCCATGTTCCGCGTGTACTGCTCGTGGCCGGGCGTGTCGGCGATGATGAACTTGCGGCGGTCGGTGGAGAAGTAGCGGTACGCCACGTCGATGGTGATGCCCTGCTCCCGCTCGGCTTTCAGCCCGTCGGTCAGCAGCGCCAGGTCGATCTCACCGGCACCGGTGGTGCCGACCTTCTCGCTGTCCCGCTTCACGGCGGCGAGTTGGTCCTCGTAGATCATCTTCGTGTCGTGCAGCAGCCGGCCGATGAGCGTGCTCTTGCCGTCGTCCACGCTGCCGCAGGTGAGGAACCGCAGCAGTTCCTTCTTCTGGTGGCGGGCGAGGTAGGTGTGGATGTCTTCGCGGTCCAGATCGGCGACGTGCATTAAAAGTACCCCTCCCGCTTCTTCTGCTCCATCGACCCGGCCTCGTCGTGGTCGATCACCCGGCCCTGCCGTTCGCTGTTCTTCGCCAGCAGCATCTCCTCAATGATCTCCGGCAGCGTGGTGGCGGTGCTCTCGATGGCCCCGGTGAGCGGGTAGCAGCCGAGCGTGCGGAACCGCACCCGCTTCATCACCGGCACCTCGCCCGGCCGCAGCCGCTTCTGCATCCGCTCGTCGTCCACCATGATGAGCGTGCCGTCGCGTTCCACCACCGGCCGCACGTCGGCGAAGTACAGCGGCACGATGGGGATGTGTTCCAGGTGGATGTACTGCCAGACGTCCAGTTCGGTCCAGTTGCTCAGCGGGAACGCGCGAATGCTCTCGCCCTTGTTCACCTTGCCGTTGTACAGGTTCCACAACTCCGGCCGTTGGTTCTTCGGATCCCACTGGTGCAACTTGTCGCGGAAGCTGTACACCCGCTCCTTGGCCCGGCTCTTCTCCTCGTCCCGGCGGGCGCCGCCGAACGCGGCGTCGAACTGGTAGTGGTTGAGCGCCTGCTTCAGCGCCACCGTCTTCATCACGTCGGTGTGCGTCTTCGACCCGCTGTCGAACGGGTTGATCCCCTGGGCCAGCCCCTCTTGGTTCGTCCAGACTTTCAGGTCCAGCCCCTGCTCCTGGCAGTACCGGTCGCGGAACTCGATCATCGCCCGGAACTTCCAGGTGGTGTCCACGTGTAGCAGCGGGAACGGCAGCCGGCCGGGGTGGAACGCCTTCTGCGCCAGCCGCAGCATGACGGCCGAGTCCTTGCCGATGCTGTACAGCATCACCGGCCGCTCGAACTCGGCGGCCACCTCGCGGATGATGTGGATGCTCTCGGCTTCCAGCGCCTTCAGGTGAGTCAGGTGGTAACTGCCGCTAATGATCCGCCCTCCTGGTCCTTTTCTCCTGTCGCTCCTATTCCTACGGCCGTCACCGCCCCGCGTCCCCCTGTCCCGGCTGGTACACGAAGCAGTCGCTCACCCCCAGTGACTCGCCCCGGCCGGGGATCGTACCAGATCGCCGGGCGCGGCCAGGCGGAGGCGGGTATCCGCCTGTCTGTTCCCGATGCTGACTTCAGTCGAACAACTCCTCGAAGCCCTGGGCGATCTCTTCCGGCGACGGTCGAACAGCCTGGCTCACCACCTGTCCGTCTCGCAGGAATATGAGTGTCGGCCACAACTTCACCCGGAACGACCGGCCGAGTGGCTGACCCTTGCCATCCTCGACCTGGAGGTGACGCACATGCGGGTGCTTCGCCAGCATCTCGGACATGGCCGGCCGGATCGCCTGGCAGTGCGGGCACCATTCGGCCCCGAACTCCAGCACCACCGCACCCGGCGTCCGGTCGATCTCGTCGCGCGTTGGTTCGGTCATGTTTTCCTCTCCTGTAGCTATACGGACCGGCTCCGCCCGGGACCGACGTCCGGTACGGGCAACAAGGCCGCCGGCTGGCGTGGGAATTGCACCCCGAGGGGCCTGTGGTGGGACCGAATGGTGAACCGGAGGAGAATCCGTGGCAACATCCCCTGACACCAAGCTCCGTGAACTGCTCGACGAGTTCGGCGTGGGCATGCTGGTTACGCGCACCGCGGACGGCAGCCTCCGCGGCCGGCCGATGGCGCTGGCCGAGGCCCAGCCCGACGGCACCCTCTGGTTCGCCACCGACCGCCACTCGGGGAAGGTGGACGAACTCGAACGGGACGGGCACGCGGTGGTGACAATGCAGTCGAAGACCCGGTTCGTCTCCCTCAGTGGCACGGCGGCCGTGGTCGACGACCGGGCGAAACTGGCGCAACTTTGGAAGGCGGAGTGGAAGGTGTGGTTCCCCGGCGGGAAGGACGATCCGAACCTCGTCCTGTTGCGGGTGGACGGGACCGCGGGGGAGTACTGGGACAACAGCGGCACGAGCGGGTTGAAGTACCTGATCAAGGCGGGCAAGGCCCTGATCACCGGTTCGCGGCCGGACGTGGGCGAAGACCCGGAGGTACACGGGAAGGTCGGCTTGTAGCTGTGGTGTCACCGTTTCCGGCCCAGCCCGAACTGGTCGCCGGTCCGCACGGGCTGCCCTCCCTTGAAGTGGATCTCGACCATCTTCTCGGAATGCACCTCGCGGCCCTTCTCGTCGGTCAGGGCGGCGACAATCTTCTTCGTCTTCACGTCGATCACCTCGCCGGTGCTCGGGTAGACGTACGTCCCGTCCAGGCTGAACGTCACCCAGCCGGGCTGTTCGCGGAGCTGGATTGTTTCGCCCTGCTTCGGCGGCGACGCCGTGTTGTCGAACACATGGACGGCCTGGTTGTGCCCGTCCACCACCCACACCTCCGTCTCGTCCGGGGTGAGGCCGACGCCGTGGCTCGGGCAGCCGTGCCGCTTCACCGGCCCGGCCTTGTACCCGGCCACCTCGACGCGGTGCAGCTTCTTCCCGGTCGTCAGGTCGCCGATCTCGAACCCGAGCAGGTCGTTCACGTTGACATAGCAGCGGGTCTGGCTGCCGTTCACCGTGAACGGGCGGATCGGCTTGTCGAACGGGCCGACCGTACCGATCACCTCTTGCGTCTTCGTGTCCACCACCGTGAGCAGCGGAGATTTCAGCCCGGCGCAGTACACACGGGTGCCGTCCAGCCCGCACACCGTGTTGTGCGCCCCGCTCTTCAACTCCAGCTTCTTCACCACGTCGCCGGTCGCCCCGTCTACGACGTGCCAGTGGTCTTTTTCAAGCGACGGCACGTACAAATGCTTGCCGTCCGGGGTGATCGCCAGGCGGTCGCACCCGCCGGGGTAGTCGCGGTCCCACACCGCCTTCTCCGTCACCAGATCGACGCAGTACACCTGCGTCAGGGTGGTGAAGTACAGC
>CANJKY010000480.1 GCA_947474875.1 Gemmataceae bacterium | reverse complement strand
GGGTTCCGTACGCCCAACCCTTCCGCAACAGCCCGTGTGAAGTGGGTCTTCCCCGCCCCGAGCTGGCCGGTCAGCGCCACCACCGCCCCCGGGAACAGCAGCGGCCCGAGCCGCCGCCCGAGCGTTTCGGTCCCGGCCAAGTCTGGCACGTCGATGGTGATGGAGGTCATGATTCCGAACGCGTGCGGATGACGCCCGCGTCATCCGCACGCCGATTTACGGTGGTGTCTCAGATTGGTTCGCAACCCATTGCGGCGCGAGAGGCAAATCGGCAAACTGAGATACTACCCGATTTACTTCTTGGGGACCGCATTTGCCTTGGCCGTTTTCCACCGCAGGTAGGCGTACATGAACTCGTCCAGTTCCGGCCCGCCGTCCAGCACCTCGTTCACCGCCGGCGACTTCCGCTCGATCCCGTCCCGCTCGTCCCGCACCAGCGTGTACGGCTGCATGACGTAGCTGCGGATCTGGTTGCCGAAGCTGATCTCGCCTTTCGAGTCGTACTTGTTGGCCAGTTCGCCCAGCCGCTTCTGCTCCTCGATCTGGTACAGCCGCGCCTTCAGCTTCTGGAGGCAGATGTCGTTGTTCTTGTGCTGGCTCCGCTCGGTGCGGCTCTCGGCGGCGATGCCGGTGGGGATGTGCGTCAGCCGCACCCCGGACTGCGTCTTGTTCTGGTGCTGCCCGCCGGGGCCGCCGGACGTGAACGTGTCCTTCCGCAGGTCGGTGTCCTTGATGACGATCTCGATGGTGTCGTCCAGCTCGGGCATCACGTCCACCGCCACGAAGCTGGTCTGGCGGGTGCCGCCGTCGCCGAACGGGCTGATGCGGACGAACCGGTGCGCCCCGATCTCCGCCTGCATGTACCCGTAGGCGTACTCGCCGACGATGCGGAACTCGCAGCTCTGCACCCCGGCCTCGACGTTCTGCACCTCGTCGATCTCTTCCACCGTCATCCCGTGCCGCTTCGCCCACATGCTGTACATCCGCCGCAGCCGCTCGGCCCAGTCACACGCGTCGGTGCCGCCCTGCCCGGCCTGCAACCGCACCAGGGCGTTCGCCCCGTCGTGCTTGCCGGACATCATCGCCTTCAGCTCGAACTCGTCCAGCTTCTTCTCGGCCGACTCCAGGGCGGGGGCGATCTCCGCCTCGAAGCTCGGGTCCTCGTCGGCCAGCTCGCCCATGGTGGCGATATCTTCCCGCGCCTTATCGAGTTCCTCGTACGGCTTGAGCAGGGCGTTCAGCACCTTCATCTTCTGAATGACGCCCTTGGCCGCCTCCGGGTTGTCCCAGAACCCGGGCGCCGCCTGCTTGGCGTCGAGTGCCTCGCGGTCCTTCAGCTTGCCCGGGATGTCAAAGAGACCTCCGGAGAGAGGCCAGGCGGGTCGCCAGCTCGTCGGACCGGCGGCGGAGATCGGCGTTCATCAGCGGTCACCCTCAAGAACGGTGGCAGTTGGGACACGGACAGCCCGAACTCAGAGCCGGTTCGCGTCAGCAGAATAGCATACCGACACGGTCCAGCGTGTCATCGCGAGGTGCGGGTCATGTCCAGGCTCTCCGGCAAAGTGGCGGTCATCACCGGTGGCGGGTCGGGGGTGGGGAAGGCCACCGCCGCCCTGTTCCTGAAGGAAGGCGCGAACGTGGTCGTCGCCGGCCGCGACGCGACGAAGCTGGCGGCGGCGCTGGCCGAGCTGAACGCCCCCATGCACTCGGTCGCCGTCGCCACCGACGTGACCGAACACCACCAGTGCGAGCGGCTGATCGCCGAGGCCACCTCGCGGTTCGGGCGGGTGGACATCCTGGTGAACAACGCCGGCACCAACATCAAGGACCGCACCATCCGGGATCTGACCCCCGAATCCTGGGACCAGATGATCCGGGCGAACCTGGACGGGGCGTTCTACTGCACCAAGGCGGTGCTGCCGCAGATGTTCGACCGCAAGGACGGGGTGATCGTGAACGTGGTGAGCGTGGCCGGCAAGCGGGCCAACCCGCTCGGCGGGGCGGCGTACGTGGCGGCCAAGTTCGGCATGGGCGGGCTGGGGCTGGTGCTCTCCAACGAGGAGAAAGACAGCGGGGTGCGGGTGAGCAACATCTACCCCGGCGAGATCGACACGCCCATCCTGGCCGCCCGCCCGAAGCCGATTACCGAGGAACACCGCTCGACCATCCTGAAGCCGGAGGACGTGGCCGAGGCGATCCTGTTCGTCGCCAGCCTGCCCCCGCGGGTGAGCATCCCCGAACTGGTCATCAAGCCGACCGTGCAGATGTACTGGTGACGTGATCCGTCGGTAGGTGGTAGAATCCGGTGTCACGGGAGGATTGCGATGAGTACCGACGTGCTGGCCGAAACCGATTTCCCGCCGGACCTGCGAGAGCGGACCGGGAAAGTGTACATTTCCGCCCCGCGGACGGTGGACTTGGAGCCACTTCGGTCGGCACTCCGACAGAACGGCTTCCAGCCGATCTCGCTGGAAGACGTGCCGGTCGGCGGATCATGGGGAGATGTGATCCGGGAAGCGTGCCTGATGTCCGATTTCGTGATCGCTGTCCTTGATCCCGAACTCGACCGGAACGTGGCTTACGAAATCGGTGTCGCCGATGGCCTCCAGAAACCGGTCCTCACCTTTGCCGCACCGGGTAAGGATCGCGAACTGCCCGAAGAGACGAAACGCCGGCACGCCTACTTCGGGCCGCTTGGTGCCACGGACAAGTTGCGTGACCAGATCGCTGATGTCCGAGAGGGTGTGCTAAGTGCTCGGACGCAGCCCCCAACTATTCCGACATCGCTCCCTCTGTCCGACCGGGCTGAGGCTTGCCGTCAACAATTCTTGGCTGAGGCGAGTGGGTCGGGCGATCGTATCGAGTCGGCCTTCTCGAAGCTGATGCCTGAGATGGGTGTGGGCGGCAAGATAACTTCACTCGGCAAGGAGGTCAGAGCGGAGGCGGCCGTCTGGGGTGGTGAGTGGGAACCTTGGGTGCAAGACCCGCTGATCGTTGAAGTTTGGAATCCTCACGACGGAGAGCCGGCTCTCGGCGAGATCGTCAATTTTTCCTACCGCCTCTCGGACCGCAGCCTCGGCTGGGGGATGGTGCTCGCGAAATCCTTCTCAGCGAGCGTCCGCCGGGAAGCTCAAAAACTGGCTCCATATGTATTGCTACTAACCTACGACGAGTTGTTCGATCGCCTCAAGACGACCAGCTTTCCGAAGATCGTCGTCTCTCTCCGGAACCAGCGCGTTCACGGCGAGGGCTGAGAATGCCCGCTCTCGACCCGGCCGATATTCAATCCCGCCTCCAGGTGATCGACCAGACCACCGATCCGGGCCAGCGAGGCCAGTTGCTTGAGCAGTTGGTCGAACGGGTCATTGGCGCCATCCCTGGTATGAAGTGCAACCGCCGCCGGACCCGGACGGCCTTCAACTCAGAAGAGATCGATCTCGGCTTCTGGAACAGCCGTGCGAAGCGCGGGTTGGTGGGGTTGGAGTTCCCCGAACTGATCCTGGTCGAGTGTAAGAACTGGTCTCGCCCGGTCGGGTCGATGGAAGTGTGCTGGTTCTTGACGAAGCTGAAGAGAAGGTCTCTCAGGTTTGGCATTCTGGTCGCCATGAGCGGGATCACAGGAGACGGTACTGACTTGTCCGAGGCCCACGAAATCGTGGCCTACTTCCTCCAGCACGAGGTGCGACTGGTGGTGCTCACGCGGTCGGATCTTGAGCAACTTGAATCAGCAACCGAGTTGGTTAACCTCATCAAGCGAAGGCTCACAACAGTGATCACGGAGTATCGGCTACACGACTGAGCCCGATAACCAGTAACCGGTTTCCACCTCCACCCCACCCGCCCCGGCCGATACACCAATCCCCCATGAAGCAGTACCACCTGTGCGGCATGGGCAACGCCATCGTCGACCTGTTCGTCGAGGCGACGGACCAGCAGTTCGCCGACCTCGGGTTCGAGCGGGGCACCATGCGGCTGGTCGATCACGCCGAACAACAAACGGTGTTAGCGAAGTTCGCGAGCGGCGACCCGCGGCTGGTGTCCGGCGGGAGCGTCGGCAACAGCGTCATCGGGTTCGCCCAGCTCGGCGGCAAGGCGGCGTACATCGGGTGCGTGGGCGACGACCGGTACGGGCTGCACTATCAGGGCGAGTTCACCCAACTGGGCATCGGGCTGGGCAACCCGGTGGTGGTCGACCAGCCGACCGGCACCTGCTGCGCCATCATCACCCCGGACGCCGAACGCACCATGCGGACGTGCCTGGGGGTGG
>CANJKY010000479.1 GCA_947474875.1 Gemmataceae bacterium | reverse complement strand
CGACGTGCGGAAGGTGCTGGCTGAGAAGGACGTGGACGCGCTCGTCGTCGCCGCCCCGGACCACTGGCACGCGCTGGCGACGGTGTGGGCATGCCAGGCCGGCAAACACGTGTACTGCGAGAAGCCGGTGTCGCACAACCTGATCGAGGGGCGGCGGATGGTGCAGACCGCCCGTAAGCACAACCGGGTGGTGCAGGTGGGCACCCAGCGGCGGAGCGCGGCCCACGTGATTGCCGCCCGCGAGTTCGTACAGTCCGGCAAACTCGGGAAGGTGCCGTTCGCCCGCGCCTGGATCGCCGGCAACCGCCCGAGCATCGGCAAGAAACAGCCGACCGACGTGCCCAAAGGGGTGGACTACGACCTGTTCCTCGGGCCGTGCCCGGCCACGCCGTTCCACCCGAACCGGTTCCATTACAACTGGCACTGGTGGTGGGACCTGGGCACCGGCGAACTGGGGAACAACGGTATCCACGGGCTGGACGTGGCCCGGTTCGTGTTGGGCCTGGACACGCCTGTGCGGGCGAGCAGCGGCGGCGGCAAGTTCTTCTACGACGACGACCAGCAGACGCCGGACACGCAGACCGCCACGTTCGACTTCCCCACCTGCTCGCTGGTGTGGGAGCACCGCATCTGGGCAAAGAAAGACCTGGAGGGCGAGTCGTTCGGCATCGCCCTGCACGGGGAGAAGGGCACTCTGGTGTTCGACTCGAAGGGGTGGCACGTGAAGGACGGGGTGGAGGCGGGCGAGAAGGCGGCCGGCGGGATCGAGGCGGCCCACGTTCAGAATTTCGTAGATGCGATCCGGAACGGGGCAAAGCTGGCCGCCGACGTCGAGGAGGGGCACAAGAGCACGCTGCTGTGCCACCTCGGGAACGCCGCGTTCCGTTCCGGGAAAACCCTGCATTTCGACGGGAAATCCGAGACGGTGGCGGAACGGGAGGTGGTCGGGTTCCTGGGTCGGGAGTACCGCAAGGGGTTCGAACTGCCGGCCGTCTGAATATGACAGCCGGGACAATCGGCGCGAAGGCGCCAACATTTCCAACACTGCTCCGTTCTCATAATTGACACCCTGTCTGGCGACGTGTTACGGTGAGCGTAGATTACCCCGACCGCCGACGGCAGGCGGCCGTCACGTCCACCCCGGTCGCCCGGGCCGAAGCGAGAGCGAACCATGGCGAAACCGTCCGGCGTGTGGGGCATTGACATCGGTCAGTGCGCCCTCAAAGCTCTGCGGCTGGAGATGATCGACGGCCAGCCGACGGCCACCGCGTTCGACTACATCGAGCACCCGAAAATCCTCTCCCAGCCGGACGCCGACCCGGACGCGCTGACGCGGGAGGCGCTGGACAAGTTCCTGTCCCGCAACCCGCTGAACAAGGACGTGGTGGCCATCAGCGTGCCCGGCCAGTCCGGCCTGGCCCGGTTCGTCAAGCTGCCGCCGGTGGAAGAGAAGAAGATCCCGGACATCGTCAAGTTCGAGGCCAAGCAGCAGATCCCGTTCCCGCTGGAAGAGGTGGTGTGGGACTACCAGCGGCTGAGCGAGAAGCAGGAGATGGTGGGCGGGTTCGCCATGGAGACGGAGATCGGCCTGTTCGCCATGAAGCGGGACATCGTCAACCGCTACCTCGGTCACTACCAGGGGGTGAAGGCCGAAGTCCACCTGGTGCAGATGGCCCCGCTGGCGCTGGCCAACTACGCCGCCTACGAGGTGCTGAGGAAGCGGGGCGGGGACGCCGCCGCGGACGACCTGTCCGACCTGCCGCCGGGTAAGAAGCGGAAGTGCGCGGTGCTCCTGGACATCGGCACCGAGGGGTCGAACCTGATCATCACCGACGGGGCGAAGGTGATCTGGCAGCGGCCGGTGCCGCTCGGCGGGAACAACTTCACCCGCGTGCTGACGAAGGAGATGAAACTCACCTTCGCCAAGGCCGAGCACCTGAAGCGGAACGCGGCCAAGTCGCCGGACCTGGCGCAGATCCTGAAAGCCCTCCGCCCGGTGCTCACCGACTTCGTCGGCGAGGTGCAGCGGTCGCTCGGGTACTTCACCAACACCCACCGGGACGCGCACGTGGCGTTCATGGTCGGGTTGGGCAGCGCGTTCAAGCTGCCCGGCCTACAGAAGTACCTGTCCGAGAAGCTGTCGCTGGACGTGCGGAAGCCGGCCAAGTTCGAGGGGGTGGGCGGGGAGGCGGTGCTGAACGACGCCGTGTTCGGCGAGAACCTGCTCACCTTCCCGGTGGCGTACGGGCTGGCCCTACAGGGGCTGGCCACCCTCCAGCCGACGGCCGACGAGCAGAAGAAGTACGCCCTGCTGCGGACCAACCTGCTGCCGACCGAGATCCGGGTGGACCGGCTGATCCGGGCGAAGAAGCCGTGGGCGGCGGCGGCGGCGGCGGTGCTGCTGACGGCGGTGGCGTTCGCCGGGTGCGGCAAGGGGATCGAGTACCGGGCGATCCACGACGACAAGATCACCGCCGCCATGGGCAAGGGGAAGACGTCGACGGACGCGGCCAAGGGGCAGAACGGCCAGTACTCGGCGAAGGAAGCGGAGGTGAAGGACGAGACGAGCAAGGTGAAGGCGATCGTCGCCGGGAACGAGGAGCGGCTGAACTGGGTCCGCATCCACGAGGTGCTGGCCGCCGCCGTCCCCACCCCGCCCGCCCAACCGTTCAACCCGGAGAACCCCGACTACGGCAACTTCTACATCCCGGACGCCCCGCCGGCCGAACACGACGCCCGGAAGGTCAAGGTCGAGCGGTACGTCAACTCCGTCGAGTTCGACCGCGACATCGGGCTGAGCATCAACGCCCCGGAGGCGATCGCCAAGTACTACGCCCGGGTGCGGGCCGGGGTGCCGCCGGAGAAGATCTACGACGCCACCCGCTCGGCCGACCTGCCGGTGATCAACATCGAGGCGGTGGACTGCCGGTACACCGACAACCTGCAACAGTTCCTGGACAACGCCAACACCTACGCCAACAAGAACCACGCCCAGAACATCGTCGAGGACCTGAAGGACGAGCGGACCGTCCGGGTGAAGAAGTGGAAGGAGGACGGCACGGTCGAGGAGGTGGACGAGAAACTGCCGGCCGAGCGGGAGGCGAGCACCACCCCGAACGTGAAGGGCACCAAGCCGGAGCACAACTTCAACCCGAAGGCCCCGGAGGGCGCCGGGTGGGTGGTCGAGGTCCGCGGGTACACGTTCCACCGCGACAGCTGGGTGTTCGTCCGCGACTCGCTCGTCTACAACCTGCAGAACTTCCACCGGTTCGCCCAGAAGACCGACCCGGTGAAGGTGGGCAAGGTGCTGCACAACGTGAACGACCCGGTGCTCGGCCGGGTGAGCCACGTGTTCCTGGCCGCCGAGAAGATCACCAAGGCCGACACGATCACGCCGAAGAACCCGCTCAAACTGGACCTGCTGAACAAGAGCCTGCTGAACACCCTGGTGCCGTCGGTCGGTGCGGCCGGCGGTGACGCCGGCGGCGGGGGGACGGGTGGCATCCCCGGCGGTGGCGGGATGATCGGCGCCGGGGCCGGTGGGGGCTCGCCGGACGGCGGAGGGGAGGGCGGTAAGGCCGGCATGTACGGCGCCGGGATGGGCGGGCCGGGCGGCGGCCCGGGTGGTGCCGCCGGCGGCGGATGGAAGGGGTTGCTCCGTGGCACCGTGTCGGGCGGCGGGGATTTCGGGAACATGTTAGGTGAGGGTGGCGGCGGGATTCCCGGCTTCGGCGGCCCCACCGGAGGTACAAACACCGCAGGCTCAAGGCCCAAGTCCCAGCAGTTGACCGAGTTCATCGTCTACTTCATCTGGCGGGAGCCGACCCCGACGGACGCGCTCACCGCCGGGCAGTAAGCGAACCCAGTGGCCGCGGGCACCAACCTGCGGCCGACCGTATACCCCCACCCGACTTGGCACACACGGGACGCGATCATGGATAAGCAGGCGCTGGCCAAGCACCACTTCTGGATTCTGTTCGGGGCCACCCCGGTGCTCATCGGGGTCGGGTTCCTGGTCATGTGGCTGCTCGCCTCCGGGGCGGTGGCCGAGCAGCAGAAGAAGTACGACGAGTTGAACAAAGAACTCGGCATGCCCGCCAAGTCGAGCGGCGAACTGACCGCCATCGGGGAGAAGAAGAACGTCATCTCCGGTCAGCGGGGCGAGTTGTGGGCGTCCAACTACGAGCGGCAGTTGAAGGCCGGCGTGTTCGACTGGCCGATCGGCGGCAGCCGGGAACTACAGACGCACAGCGAGAAGAAGTACAAATT
>CANJKY010000478.1 GCA_947474875.1 Gemmataceae bacterium | reverse complement strand
TCGGCACTGGGGTGTTCGACTGGCCCGGCCCGGTGCCGGAACCGTCCGGTTCGCCGCCACATCTCACCCGGGTGCCGTTCGACCAACTGATCGTGCGGAACCAGTTTTGCACGTCCACGATCGTGGTCCGCACGACGGTGATCCGCGCGGCCGGCGAGTTCGACACCAGCCTGCAAGGGCCGGAGGACTACGACATGTGGCTGCGGATCGCGGCGGTGGCGGCGGTGGCGAACACCGACAACCCCCTGACCGGGTACCGGCACGCCACCCCGAACAGCCTGAGCAAGAACGCCGAGCGGATGGAGCAGGGGTTGGAGCGAATCCTGGCCAAACAGGAAGACGCTGGCGCGTTCCGCGGCCGGCCGCTACTCCGCCGCCGAGCGTGGGGGTACTTCCGGTACAACTGCGGGTACATGCACCGCCAGGCCGGGCACCGGTGGGACGCGGCCGGCCGCGCCGCCCTCTCGCTCATCACGTACCCGTTCCCGTACACCCGCGACGACGTGCGGTACACGTTCGGGCGGGTGCGGCTGATGGTGGCCGCGTTCACCGGCACCGGTGGGGGAAAGCCGGCATGAGTTGGACGACCAAACTCCGCCGCGGGGAGGGGCCGTTCTGGGGCCGGCTGAAGCGGGCCGCGCGGGCGGTGCTGTCCTTCCACATCCCGGTGAACGGCGTCACCCGCCCACTGTTCCGCCTGCTGTACGCCGTCCACGTCGGCATCCGCGAAGGGTGGATCTGGGCGCGGCGGTTCTTCTGGAACGAGCCGCTGTTCCGCAGCCAGTGCGAGTCGGTCGGCCCCGGATTACAGATGGAAGAGCTGCCGTACATCCAGGGCCGCGGACGGATCGCCCTCGGCCGCGGGGTGCGGTTGTCCGGAAAGTCATCCGTCTCGTTCGGCCGCCCTGCCCCCGGTCTGCCCGAACTGGTGGTCGGCGACGGCACGTTCATCGGACACACCTGCGCGTTCAGCGTCGGTCGCTCGGTGAGAGTCGGCAGCCACTGTCTGCTGGCGGGCGGGGTGCAGGTGTTCGACATGGACGGCCACCCGGTGGACGCGGACGAGCGGCGGGCGGGGAAACCGACGCCTCCCGAGTCGATCGCCCCGGTGGTGATCGGCGATGACGTGTGGATCGGGAACGGGGCGATCGTCCTCAAAGGGGTGACCATCGGCGACCGGGCGATCGTCGGGGCGCGGTCGGTGGTGACCAAGGACGTGCCGGCGGACACGATCGTCGCTGGCAATCCGGCCCGGATCGTCCGGGCGGGCGGTCCGGTAGAACGGCTGTCGGAGGCGGCATCGGCGAGTCCGGAATCACCCCCGCGTGTGCATGCTTCATGACCCGAGCCGCCCCTAACTCGCCCCCCCTGCGGCACGTCGTGACGTGGTCGGCGGCTTACGACTACTGCCACGACCGGTATCAGGCGTACTACCTCGCCGGGTTGACGGCGGCGGCCGAGGCCGCCGGGGTTCCCGTCACCGTACATCAACTCCAGCGTCTGCCCGGCGTGTTGCGGGCGTTGCGCCGCGTTCGTTCATCCTACCGACTGACCCGTCTGATGAAGACAAGGCTTGCGGATGGAGTGGACGGAATTGCACGTTTGGTGGGCGGAAATCGGACTCCCCCGTCGGGGGTTTTTCATCCATTGGTCGGTCAGTACGTGTTCGAGTTCGAGGGCGGGAAGACGGTGCGATTGGCCGTGGACGCGCAGGACAGCGGAGAACTGGCACTGCCGGATGCAGGAAGTGTGTTCCCCCTCTACGCCAAGACGAATTACCATGCCGACGGGGTGTACCCCGAATTCGTCATCCCTGAGTGTAATGGGAATCCGCTCATCCTGGACAAGTTGCCCGAATTGACTGCCTCGCGGACACAGCCAGCTGAGTACGACGTGTGTTGTGTGGTGCGGGTGTGGGGCGGCCAAGACGAAGAAGAAGGGGTGGAACACAACCTCCGACTGCTGGAAGCGGTGAACAAAGCGAACGTCCGTAAGTACCTGCTCGCGTATCTGGTGACCGGGGACATCGATCGGCAGGAAGCCCGACTTCGGGCGCAGGGGATCCCCACCACGCGACAGCCGATGCCGTTACAACGATTGTGGCAGGTGTCCGCCTCCTCTCGCATCAACATCATCCGGTTGGGCATGCACAACTGTGTCCCGTGGCGGTACATGGACATGCTGGCCATGGGCACCTGTGTAGTATTCGACCAGCCTCCCCAAACCGTATGGCCGGTTCCGCTCGAGGAGGGCAAACACTACCTCCACCTGGGGTTGCTTACCCCCCGGGGCCAAGCCCGCGCCGATGACGCCCGGTACACGGCGGTGCCTGAGTTGTTGACCCAATATGTATGCCACGCCTCGCTGGTGGATGCGATCCGCTCTCAGACGGCTGCCTACTTCGATCAGCACGCACACCCGGCGGCGGTCGGGCGGCGGTTGCTGTCAAAAGTGTTGGATGCAGTACGCGGGTCGCGGTCGACGCTCCTAGCTCCCTGAATCCAAAGTGGGTGTTCCGTGGCGAGTGACGACAAACCACCTGTTCGAACCGCCCGCCGGCGGCTGGCCGTCGCATTGCCACTAGTAACGGCGGCGGTCACCGGGCTATTCCTGTTCACGGCCGACGAGTGGGTGATTCCCACCCTCTTCCTGTTCGGCCCGCGGTGGGTGGTCGCCCTGCCGCTGGTGATCGTCGCCCCGCTGGCGGTGGTGTCGCGGTCGTGGTGGGCGGTCGGGTTCACCATCCTCGCGGCCGTGCTGGTCGCCGGGCCGCTCACCGGCGGGAACTTGGGGGTCGGCCCGCTGCTCGCCCCGGACCGGCCGGCGGTCGCCCGCCTGCGGGTGGTCACCTGGAACATGGGCGGGGTGAAAGCCGGCCTCGCGTTCCGCCAGTTCATCGAAGACACCGACCCAGACCTGCTGGTGCTCCAGGAAGCCGATCACCAGATGGACGCCGGCTCGTTCCGCCCGGGCTGGCAGATCACCCCGAGCGGCGGGCTGCGGGTGGCGTCCCGGTACCCGGTCCGCCCGATCGACGCTCTGGACTACCGGGACTTCGAGGCGTCGGCGGCGATCGGCCGATATGTCGTAGCCACCCCGGAGGGGGAGCTCACCCTGGTGAACGTCCACCTGCCGACGGTGCGGCCGGGGGTTGAGGCGGCGCTCGGGTCGAAGTTGCGGAACCTCGGCCCGCTCCGCGACGTGATCCGCCAGCGGGCGGACGCCTCCGCCAAGGTGCGGGGGTGGGTGGGCGAGCCGCACGCCGATCTGCTCCTGGCCGGCGACTTCAACATGCCGGTGGAGAGCCGCATCTACCGGGCGGACTGGGGCGGGTTCTCGAACGCCTTCTCCGAGGCCGGCACCGGCTGGGGGACGACCAAGCAGACCCACTGGTTCGGGGTGCGGATCGATCACGTGCTGTACTCGCTGCCGTGGCGGTGCCGGCACGTCGAGGTGGGTCCGGACCTGGGGTCGGACCACCGGCCGCTGATCGCCGACCTGGTGCGGGAGGGGCCGTGAGCACGCCGTTGCACGTCGCCCACGCGGTGCTGTCACTGGACGTCGGTGGGTTGGAGCGGGTGGTGCTAGCGCTCATCCGTGAAGGGCGGCGGCGGGGGCAGCGGGTGTCGGTGGTGTGCGTGGCGCAGCCGGGCGCGCTGGCGGACGCCGCCCGCGCCGCCGGGGCCGAGGTGGTCAGCCTGGACAAGTCGCCCGGCCGCCGGGCGGAGTACGTCGGCCGGGCGGCGGACCTGCTCGCCCGGCTGCGGCCGAACGTGGTCCACACTCACCAGATCGGGGCGGCGTGGTACCTCGGGCCGGGGGCGGCCGCCCGTCAAATCCCGGTGCTGCACACCGAACACGGCAACCAGTTCGCCCGCGACGGCGGGTGGGCGGCCCGGCTGAAGTCCCGCCTCTTCTACCACCGGGCCTCGCGGTGGGTCGGCCGGTTCTGCTGCGTGTCGGCCGAGATCGCCGCCGCCGTCACCCGCTGGGGCACCGTTCCACGGAAACTGGTCGAGGTGGTGCCGAACGGCATCGACACCGCGGTGGCAGACGGGCTGCCCACGCCGGCCGAGGCGAAAGCGGCCATCGGCCTGCCGCCCGACGCGGTGGTGGTCGGCACGGTCGGCCGGCTGAACGAGGTGAAGCGGCAGGACCGGTTGCTGCGGGCGGCGGCCGAACTGCGGCCGCGGTTCCCGACCCTGCGGCTGGTGATCGTCGGCGACGGCCCGGAACGGTCCCACCTGGAAACGCTGGCCGGCGAACTCGGGCTG
>CANJKY010000477.1 GCA_947474875.1 Gemmataceae bacterium | reverse complement strand
GCCGCCGCCGGCCCCTGCGCCGGTGACGATGTCCGCCCGCCCGTCCCCGGTCACGTCCCCGGCGGCCACGTATACCCCGCCGGTGAACGCCGGATCGTAGGCGAAGAAGCTCCGCGTCTCGACGCCGGCGGCGTTCCACACCTTCACGTGCGGCGCGCCGCTGTACCCGGCGGCGGTGACGATCTCGTCCACCCCGTCGTTGTCGAAGTCGGCCGCGGCCACCCGCACCCCGCCGGTGAACCCGGCGCCGTAGGCGAACAGGCTGCGGATCTCCGCGCCCGTCTGGCCGTCGAACACCTTCAGGTGCGACCCGCCGGTCTCGCCCGCCCCGGTGATGATGTCGGCGTACCCGTCGCCGGTGATGTCGCCGGCGGCCACGAACACCCCGCCGGTGAACCCCGGGCCGTAGGCGAAGAAGCTGCGGAGTTCGGCCCCGGTGACCCCGTCGAACACCTTCACGTGCGACCCGCCACCGAACCCGGCGGCGACGATCACGTCCGGCACGCTGTCCCGGTTCACGTCCCCCACCGCCGTCCGCACGTCGCCGTTGAACCCGGGGAACGGGGTGATGGTGCGGAGCAGGGTGCCGGCCCCGTCCCGCAGTTCGACGGTGGCGCTCCCGCCCACGTTACCGCCGGTCGCGATCCGCGTCTCCGGCGCCACCGCCAGCCCGGCCAGGGCCGCCCCGGTGCCCACCGTGCCCACCAGGGTGGCCGCCCCGGTGCCCAGGTCCACCGTGTACAGACGGGTGTTCACCCCCGCCCCGGTATCGGCGTCGAAGGTGACGAACCCGGTGCCGGCGGCGGTGCCGCGGGAGGCGATGTCGAACCCGACACTGCCGGCGGTGTCCAGGGCCACCCCCAGGGGGCCGACCGCCGTCAGGGTGCCGGTGTTCGGGCTGGGCGACTGGTTGATGCCGCCTTGGGTCACCAACTGACCGGTGGCCGCGTTGATGGCGTACAGGGTGGTGCCGGCCGCCCCCAGGTGGCCGTCGAAGTTGCGGTCGTAGGCCACCCCGCTCACCCGCGGGGCGAGCGGGTTGAGCGCCGTGTCCACCCCGGCGATCGCCCCGGTGGTCGGGTTCAGCCGCAGGTTCACCCCGGTGGAGGTGACCACCCGCAGCAGGTCCACCGTCGGGTTGAAGTCCAGCCCGAAGTCGGACCCGGCGGCCAGGGGCGGCAGGACGATGCCGCTGCCGACCGCGGTGGTCGCCCCGGTGGCCGCGTTCACGGTGAGCAGGCGGGCGTTCAGCCCCAGGCCGGCGGAGTCCACCGCCATGGCGTACAGTTGGCCGGTGCGGGGGCGGAAGTCGATGCCCACCACCTTCTCCGTCGCGGCCAGCCCCTGAATGTTCACCGTCGACTGGAGGACGTTGGGGGTGGCGCTGTCGAACCGCACCAGTTGGTTGGCAGTGGTCACCCCGTACAGGGTGGCGGGCACCTCGCGGGCTTCTAGCCGCTCGATTGACGGGCGGAACGACGCAGCGGTGGCGGGTACGGGTTGCTTCGGCATGATGACACCTCGGTGGAGGAGGGAGGGTACGGCCCGGCCCCCGCGCACGGCGGTGCGGGGCCGAACCCGGGAGGATCCGAGCCTGACAGGCTGATACGCGACGAAATTCCCGACCGGTCGGAAGTGCCGTGTGTGGCGCCGACTACATGGCGGGTCGAACCGCTCGAATGAAGCGGCTCGGCACGAATCGGCCGAACAGGGTGCAGCGGGCGTGCCAAAACGTTAAGCTGGGCAGCCTGCGGCAGGTTGCACCCGTGTCGGAGGAACGGACGATGGCTTACGACAAAAACCTCGCCGACCGCATCCACGCCGCGCTTGCCGGGGTGGCCGGCGTCGTGGGTAAACCGCTGTTCGGCGGGTACGGGCTGTTCCGCCACGGGGTGATGTTCGCTGGCGCGTTCCGCTCGGCGCTGATGGTGAAGCTGTACGCCGGGATGGCCGACGCCCTGCTCGAACCGCACACATCCGGGTTCGACCCGATGAACACCGGCAAGCCGATGACCGGGTGGGTGGTGGTGGACGCGGCCGGCATCGGCACGGACGGGGAACTGAAGGAGTGGCTCGACCGGGCGCTCGCCGCCATCCCGAAGGGGGCGAAGAAGAAGCCGAAGGGTAGGGCGGGTCGAGCCGGTCGAAAGACCGGGAAGCCCCGCCGGTGATTCCCGGTGGCGTTACGCCGCGTCACGTCGTCTTCGCCAACCGGCTGTTCGGGTACTTGTCGAGCAGGCGGGCGTACACCGGGGTACGGCGGATGGCGTTTGTCACCACCTCCCACGACTCCAACTCCGCCATGCACGCCCCGCATATCCGCACCGGCAGGCGGAACGACACGTCGCGACCGGTGAGTACACCCGTGTCCCGGAGAAGGGCGGCCGTGAGCAACGCTTTCACACCCACAAACGGGATGAACGCGAGCGCCAGCGCGTACTGCCAAAAGCTCATCGGGGGCTTGAGCGTCGGTGCCTCGCACCGGACCTGGCAATGAAACTTGTCCTCCGTCAGCCGATGGCACAAGGCACAGTCCGGTTCGAGTGGGAGCTTGCGGGCGAGTAGCAGCCCTTCGATTTCCATCTCCGGGGCCAACCCCTCGCCGCCGACCGACGCCTTTAGGGCGGTCAGCGACGGCACCTCCACCATCCGCCCGCAGACGCACGCGAGCGTACTGCCGGCCGCTCCGCTGGTCACCTGGTGCGTCTTCCCGCAATCGCACACCACCGGGTACGTCTGCTGCTTCACGGGGGCGATCTCCACGTGGGTCGAAACCGGCTGGCGGCACAGCTAAAGTAAACAGCGGGATAGAATTCCGCACCCCGCCATCCGTACCCCGTCCGACCCATGCTGCTGCTGTCCTGCACTAACATCTCCCGCGGGTACGGGGCCACCCCACTGTTCGAGGGGGTGACGTTCGAACTGCACGTCGGCGAGCGGGTCGGGTTCGTCGGCCCGAACGGGGCGGGCAAGACCACGCTCATCAAGGTGCTCGCGGGGCAGGACGAACCCGAGACCGGGAAGGTGCAACTGCACGCCGGCGCCCGCCTCGGGGTACTGCGCCAGGTGGCCGAGTTCCCTGCCGGCCGCACGCTGTTCCAGGAGGCGAAGTCGGCGTTCGACGAGCTGATGGCCACCCAGCACGAGCTGGTCGAGGTGGCCGAGTTGATGGCGAAGTGCACCGATGAGACGGAGGAGAAGCGGCTGCACACCCGGTACGACCGGCTGAACGAGCTGCTGGCGTCGAACGACGCCTACACCCTGGACCACAAGGTGGAGGACATCCTCACCGGCCTCGGGTTCGCCAAGGCGGACTTCGACCGGGAGATCGTGTCGTTCAGCGGCGGGCAACAGCGGCGGGTGCTGCTGGCCAAACTGCTGCTGTCCGCCCCGGACGTGATGCTGCTGGACGAGCCGAGCAACCACCTGGACATCGACACCACCCGCTGGCTGGAGAACTACCTGGCCGCCCAGCCGCAGGGCATGATCGTGGTGTCCCACGACCGCTACTTCCTGGACAAGGTGACGAATAAGACGTTCGAGTTGCACGACCGCAAGATCACCAGCTACCCCGGCAACTTCCAGCAGTACGTGCGGCTGCGGGACGAGCGGTTCGAGCGGCAGTTGAAGGAGTACGAGGCGCAGCGGGAGTACATCGGCAAGCAGGAGGAATACATCCGCCGGGCGCACTACGGGCAGTTGGCGAAACAGGCGCAGTCGCGGGTGAAGGCGCTGGACAAGCTGGACCGGGTCGAGAAGCCGACGAAGGTGAGCGGGCCGAACATCAGCTTCCAGGACGTGACCCGCAGCGGGGACGTGGTGTTCCAGGTGGACGACCTGGCGAAGAGCTTCGGCCCGACGCCGCTGTTCGAGGGGCTAAGTTTCCAGGTGAAGCGGGGACAGCGGCTGGGCGTCATGGGGCCGAACGGGTGCGGCAAGACGACGCTGCTGAAAATCCTGCTCGGCGACGAATCGCCGACCGCCGGCGAGGTGCGGCGGGGGCACCTGGTGTTCCCCGGCTACCTGGACCAGCACCTGAAGCTGCTGCCCGAGGACGACCCGCTGATGCGGGCGGTGTGGCCGGAGCCGGACCCGCAGCACACCGAGCAGAAGATGCGGGACCTGCTCGGCCGGTTCGGGCTGCAAGGGGAGATCGTGGACCGGCCGGTGAAGCAACTGAGCGGGGGCGAGCGGAGCCGGGCGGCGCTGGCGAAACTGACCGTCGCCGGCACCAACGTGCTCATCCTGGACGAGCCGACCAACCACCTGGACATCT
>CANJKY010000476.1 GCA_947474875.1 Gemmataceae bacterium | reverse complement strand
GGTCGAGTGCTCCTGGTACCGGCGGTACGCGTCGTGGTCCTGCTCCGCGATGCCGCCCATCACCCCGGCCATCGTCCGGTTGCCGTAGGCGTTCGGCCCGGTGTTCACCGCCGCCGAAGCCACCTGCGGCAGCCAGTTCTGGTACTGCGGCCACTGCCGCTCGTCGGCCGCGGCCAGGGTGAGGGTGCCGCTGCAGTGCCCGTACCCAACGGCCACGTGGCTCACCACCACCCCGCGCATCCGCACCGGGCCGGCCGGCAGGCTGAGGGTGTACGTGCAGTCCATGACGGCGGCGTGCGTGTACCCGGGGCGGGGCTGGCACGGCCGCGGGTTCGTCAGCCGCACGTCCGGGGCGAGCCGCATGACCCCGGCCATCGCCTGGTAGGCGAACTGCTCCGGGGCGAGCGGCTCCATCAGCCCGCTCTGGCCGAACACGACGATGCCCGCGTCCGCCCCGAGCAGGACCAGGGCGAACGGCCCCTCCTCTCCGACCCGCCAGCCGTGCGGGAGCAGGTAGCTGAAGTTCGAGCCGCGGACGGGTTGGGCGGGGGTCATGACTGGGTTCCTCCGGTTCGTGTACACCCCGTACCGGCCACTCCTCGGGCTGTGACGGCGAAACCGAGAAATAATCCGGCATGTCCGGATCGGCTAGAATTGTGGCATGTTCACCCGGCCGGCGTGGCTCGAACCCCGCACCGCATACGTCCACGTCCCGTTCTGCGCCCACCACTGCGGGTACTGCGACTTCGCCGTCACCGTCGGGCAGGATCACCAGATCGAGCTGTACCTGGACGCGCTCGACGTCGAGTTGAGCCAACTCGGCACACCGCGGCCGATCGAGACGGCGTTCATCGGCGGGGGCACCCCGACGCACCTCAGCCCGGCCCAGCTCGACCGCCTGCTCACCTCGTTTCACCGCTGGCTCGTCCTCCCGCCCGGCGGCGAGTTCAGCATCGAGTCCACCCCCGAGAGCCTGGACGACGACAAGTGCCGGGTGCTGGCCGCCCACGGCGTCACCCGCGTCAGCGTCGGGGTGCAGTCGTTCCGCCCGCACCTGCTCACGGCCCTCGACCGCCGGCACCGATTGGAGCACATCCCGCGGGCGGTGGACGTGGTACGGAAGCACGTCCCGCACCTGTCGCTCGACCTGATCTTCGCCGCCCCCGGCGCCACCCTCGCCGACTGGCAGGCCGACCTGGCCGACGCCGTGCGGTACGCCCCGGACCACATCTCCACCTACGGCCTCACCTACGAGAAGGGCACCCCGCTGTGGAAGGAGCGGAGCCGCGGGCGGGTGGTGCCGGTGACCGAGGACGACGAACTGGCGATGTACGAGCTGTCGCTCGACGCCCTCACCGCCGCCGGGTTCGAGCACTACGAGATTTCCAACTTCGCCCGCCCCGGCCGCCGCTGCCGGCACAACGAGCGGTATTGGGCGAACGAGGCGTACTTCGGGTTCGGCGTCGGCGCCGCCCGGTACGTGGACGGGGCGCGGGAGCTGAACGTGCGGAACACCACCGACTACGTCCGCCGGGTGCTGAGCGGGGAACCGCCGACGTTCCAGAGCGAGCGGCTGGAACCGCGGGAGCGGGCGTTCGAGACGGCGGCGGTGCAACTGCGGCGGGGCGACGGCATCCGCCGCCCGGCGTTCCGCGAGCAGACCGGGTTCGCGCTGGGCGAACTGCTCGGCGACCGGCTCGCCCGGCTGATCGAACTCGGGCTGCTGGAGGAAGCCGGCGGGGCGGTGCGGCTCACCCGCCGCGGCAAGTGCGTGGCCGACGGGGTGGTGGCCGAGGTGATGAAGGGGAGCTGAAGAGACCTCACCCCCCCCCGGCCCCCTCTCCAAGGTGGAGAGGGGGAGACTCTTCGCCGCGACTGAAAGGAGCGGTGGATGCTCGACCGCTCCTTTCAGTCGTGGCGAAGATCGGAGACGATTATCCCTTGAACACCCCCTCTCCACCTTGGAGAGGGGGCCGGGGGGTGAGGTCGTGTTCGGGAGGGAACACCCATGCCCAGGGTGGTCGTGCTGGCCGGGATCAACGGCGCGGGGAAGACGACCGCGGCCCCGCGGCTACTGGCGGACGTGCTCCGCATCCCCACGTTCGTGAACGCCGACGCCATCGCCCGCGGGCTGAACGGGCTGCACCCGGAGGCGGAGGCGTTCCGCGCCGGCCGCGTCATGCTCGACCAACTGAACGACCTGGCCCGCCGCCGCGAGGACTTCGCGTTCGAGACCACGCTGTCGGCCCGGACGTATGCTCCGTGGCTCGCCGCCCTGCGGCCGACCGGGTACGAGGTGCTGCTGTACTACTACTGGCTGCGGTCGCCGGAGTTGGCGATTGCCCGGGTCGCCACCCGGGTGCAGAGCGGCGGGCACTTCGTCCCGGACGCCGACATCCGCCGGCGGTACGCCCGCAGCGTGCGGAACTTCCTGGAGCTGTATCGCCCTATCGCGGACGAGTGGGAGGTGTACGATAACACCGAAGACCCGCGGACGTTGCTGGCGATCGGCACACCGGATGACGAGTTGATCGACGATCCCGACACCTGGGCCGCCTTCTTACGGAGCGCCGACGATGCCTGAGACCACCAGTTCGGCGATCGAGTCGATGCGCGGCCGTCAAGCGGCTACAGCCGCTGCCCACGACGCGGCCAACCGCGAGGCGCTGCTCGAACATGCGCGGATGGGCCGTTCGGTGAGCACCTGGCGCGACGGCCAGGTCGTCTGGATCACCCCGGCGGAGATCTTCGCCCGGTACGGGCTGGACGAATTCGGCCGGCCGAAACAGGCGTAACCCTTCCATGCCCCCCGCCGACCCGTTGTCGAACGTCCCGCTCCGCGACCCGGCCCGCGGGCGGCGGAACCTGGACGCGCTGGCCGCCGGTCTCGGCGAGCGGTTCGCCGACCTGCTGCCGCCGCTCCGTCGGCTGCTCGCCCGGTCGGCCGACCCGGACCTGGCGCTGAACAACCTGGAGCGGCTGCTCGGCACCCCGCACGGCCGCGACCGCCTGCCGGACATGCTGGCCGCCTCCGCCCGCGGGCTGGATTCGGTGCTGCAACTGCTCGCCGTGTCCCAGTTCTTCGCCGACACCCTGGTGACGTACCCGGAAGCGCTCGACCTGATCCGCGCCCCGCAGCGGCGGAACCCGTCCACCGACGAGCTGACCGCCGCGCTGAAGGCGGACGTGGACGCCACGTTCGACGACGCCGGCGCGCTGCGGGCGTTCCGCCGGTTCCGCCACCTGCACATGCTGCGGATCGGCATCAACGACGTGATCCGCGACCGCCCGCTGGAGGAGGTGACCCGCGAGCTGGCCCGGGTGGCCGACTCGTCCATCAAGATCGCGCTGGCGACGGCCCTGAAAACGCTGGGCAAGCGGTTCGGCCAGCCGATGACGCCGGACGGTCAGCCGGCCCGCGTGGCCGGGTTCGCGTTCGGCAAACTCGGCGGGGACGAGCTGAACTACTCGTCCGACATCGACCTGATGTTCGTGTACGACCAAGACGGGGTCACGAGCAAGAAGGCGGGCGGGATCACCAACGCCGAGTTCTACGCCAAGGCGGTGACGGAGGTGGTGCGGCTGCTGTCCAGCGTGACCGACCGCGGGTTCGCGTACCGGGTGGACCTGCGGCTGCGGCCGGAGGGGAAGGCCGGCCCGCCCGCCCGGTCGCTGGCGTCCACCCTCAGCTACTACGACCTGCGGGGCCGCACCTGGGAGCGGCAGGCGCTCATCAAGCTGCGGCCGGTGGCCGGCGACCGGGAGTTGCGGAAGGAGGTGATGGCCGGGCTGGAGCCGTTCGTGTACCGCAAGTACTTCAGCTTCTCCGAGATCAACGAGGTGAAGGCGCTGAAGCGGCGGATGGAGCAGGCGGCCGCCCGCGGCGGGGCGGACGAGCGGGACGTGAAGACCGGCCGCGGCGGCATCCGCGACATCGAGTACACGGTGCAGTTCCTGCAACTGCTGAACGGCGGGGATTTGCCGGCGGTGCGGCAGCGGAACACCCTGCTCGCGCTGGAGGCGCTGGAGATCGCCGGCTGCCTCACCCCGCAGGAGACGTACATCCTGGCCGACGCGTACCGCTTCCTCCGCCGCACCGAGCACCGCCTGCAACTGCTGTTCGACTGGCAGACGCACAAGCTGCCGGACACGGCCGACGAGGTGCGGAAGGTGGCCCGGCGGATGGGGTACAAGGAGGTTCGGCGGACGGCCGACGACCCTTCCCCCGAGGGGAGCCCCGTCTTCGCCGCGACCTCCGGGCGCGGTCCAGCTTTCACCGCTCCCGGAGG
>CANJKY010000475.1 GCA_947474875.1 Gemmataceae bacterium | reverse complement strand
CGTCTTGAACGCGCTCCCCGTTGGGTCGCGGCTACAAGATGTCACCCCACCGGCCGCAGCAGCCGGCAGGCGTACTTGCCCAGCCGGGCGAGCAGGAAGTAGTTGAGCAGCCCGCTGGTCGCCTTCGCCCCCACCTTGGACAGCACCCGCGCGGCGGTCAGCTCGTACAGCGGGCCGTGCGGGGCGATGAGCTGGTTCAGCTACTCCTCGGTCAGCTTCTCCCACTCGTTCAGTTGGCCGGCCAGGTACGAGTTGAAGAACACCCGGCCGAGCAGCACCGCCGTGCCCGTCTTCCCCGCCCGCAGGTGATACACCCGGCACAGGTCGGCCAGCAGGGCGAACCCGAAGTACAGGGTGGCGGCGCTGTCCACCAGCCCGTTCGGGGCGGACGCGGTGGTGATTCCGCTCCGCTTCGCCCAGTACCCGATGCGGGCGGTCGCCGCTTCGTCCAGCTTGTGCTGGAAGCCGGTGCGGAAGCGGTCGAACCACTCCGAACTGCCGCTGAACCGGGCCGGGTCGAGCAACTCCGCCCGCACCTTCGACAACTCGGCGATGCCCTCGGTCGTCAACCCGACCACGGCCAGCCTCTTCCGCTCTTTCTCCGTGTTCATCGGGAAGTCGCGGAGGTACTGCTCCAGCTTCCGCTTCGCCTCGGCCGCCTTCGCGTGCGCCAGCCACCGCAGCCGCGTCCGCTGGTGCAGTTCCTCCAGCCCGGCCACCCGCACCTGGCGGTTCGCCCGCAGCCGCAGGTACAGCAACACGAACCGCACCACCGCGTACAGCACCGCCGCCGAGCACGCCCCCAGCCCGGCGAACCCGGCGTACCGCACCCACTGCGACTGGGTGGCGAGTTGTGCCAGGATGGTGAGCGCCTGCGAGTACAGGAACAGCCCCAGCGCCCCGGCCGCCCCGAGCAGCGACGCCCCGGCCAGCGGGTGTGCGAACCAGCCGAGCCAGCCGACCGACGGGTCGGACGCGGTCAGTTCCTCCGCCTCGGCCAGGTCGCGGAGGGCCTGCTCCTCCTCGGCCTGGCGGATCTTCGCCCGGTCGTCGTCGGTGAGCGCGGCCACGTCCGCCGGCAGTTGCGGCGGGCGGCCGAGGTCGGTCTCGCCGGCCCGCAGTTGCGGCTCGGCTTCGACGGTGATTTCGGCCGCCCGGTGCGGCGGCTGGGCCGGGCGGACGCCGGCCACCGGCACCCCGATGCGGTCGTCGTCGAGCAGGTCGTGCGGCATGGCCGGGCCTCGTGGGGACGTTTCTTGAACGGTGATTCGCTCCGGCTGTGGTAAGATTCAACCGGAAGGAGCATTCCGATGCCGACGACCGAACTGCCGAACTTTCTCACCCGGTACCCCGACGGGCAGATCAAGGTGTCAGGTACCCGTGTGGTACTGTACCACTTCGTCCACGACTACAACCAGGGGTTGAGCGCGGAGGAGCTCGCGTTGCAGTTCCCGACGATCCCGCTGGCGACCGTCCACAAGGTGATCGCGTTCTACCTGGAGAACCGGACGGAGGTGGACCGGTCCGCCGCCGAGTATGCCGCCCAAGCGGAGGAGTTGGCCGGGACCATCCCCGAGGTGAACACGGCCGCCCTCCGCGAGCGGCTGGCCCAGGTCCACCCCGCCGGGGCTGCGTGACGGGGCCGCGATGCTCAAATTCCTGCTCGACGAGGACACGCCGGGGCCGCTCGAAGGGGCGATCCGGCGGCACAACCTGCGGTCCGACCGCCTACCCGTCGACGCTGTGCGGGTAGGGCGTCCTGGGCGCCGCCCGCCGGCACCCTCGACCCGGACGTCCTTGCCTGGGCCGAGGCCGAAGACCGCATCCTGGTCAGCCGCGACTTCAACACCCTCGCGCAACACCTGGCCGACCACTTGGCCGCCGGCCACCACTCGTCGGGTGTGTTACTCCTGCGGCCGGGGCACTCCTACGCGCAGGTCATCGACGAGTTGGAGGTGATCGCCCACGCCGGCTCGCCGGACGATTTCCGCGACCGGGCGCAGTTCCTCCCGCTCTGACGCGGCTTACGGGTACAGGCCGCGCATCGCCTTCTCCTTCGCCACCTTCTCCACCCCGAGCACCAGCGCGGCCGTCCGCATCGGGATCTTCCGCTCGGCCGCCTTCGCCCGCACCCGCTGGTACGCCCGCGCCATCTGCTTCCGCAGTTCGCTGTTCACCTTGTCCTCGTCCCACATGAACTGAGCCAGGTCCTGCACCCACTCGAAGTACGACACCGTCACCCCGCCGGCGTTGCACAGCACGTCCGGGATGACGAAGATGCCCTTTTCGTTCAGCACCGCGTCCGCCTTCATGGTGGTCGGCCCGTTCGCCCCCTCGGCGATGATCTTGCAGTCGATCCGCTTCGCCACCTCCTCGGTGATGACACGCTCCATGGCCGCCGGCACCAGCAGGTCGCACTTCACCGCCAGCAGGTCGTCGAGCGGCAGCTTGCCCGCGCCGGGGAACCCGTCTACCGTCTTCAGCGGGTTGTCCCGGTTCTCGTACACGTACCTGTGCAGGGCCGGGATGTCGATCCCCTTCGGGTTGTGAACCGCCGCGTACCGGTCGCCCACGGCGATCACCTTCACCCCCCGCCGGTGCAGCTCCTCGCACGCCACGCTGCCCACGTTCCCGTACCCCTGCACCACCGCCGTCGCCCCGCTCAGCGGCAGCTTGACGTCCTCGGCCGCCATCTCCACGCAGTACACCACCCCGCGGCCGGTCGCCTCCCGCCGGCCGACGCACCCGCCCAGTTCGACCGGCTTGCCGGTCACAATCTCCGGGCAGGCGAACCCCACCTTCATGCTGTACGTGTCGTAGATCCACGCCATGGTCTGCTCGTCCGTGCCCACGTCCGGGGCCATCACGTCGATCCGCGGGCCGATGATGCTCAGCACCTCCTCGGTGAACCGGCGGGTGAGCCGCTGCTTCTCGCCCGCGCTGATGGCGGCCGTGTCCACCGCGATCCCGCCCTTCGCCCCGGAGTACGGCAGGCCCATGATGCCGCACTTCCAGCTCATCCACATGGCCAGCGCCGCCACCTCCCCCAGGTCTACGTTCTTGGCGTACCGCAGCCCGCCCTTGCTCGCCCCGCTGGTGATCGAGTGCTGCACCCGGTAGCCGGTGAACATCTGCGTGCGGCCGTCGTCCATCCGCACCGGCACGCTCACCACCATGCTCCGCTTCGGCACCTCCAGCCGGCTGAAGATGCCCGGCTCGATGCCGTCGATGTACTTGGACGCGTCCCGCAACTGGTTCACGGCCATGCGGTACACGACCGACTGCTCGAACGGGTTCGCCACGTGTTCGGGCGGGTTAACTGCCATCGGAAAACACCTCTGGGAGAGAAGAGGGTGAGCCGGGAATTATACGATGCTCCGGGGGCGGTCGCGGAAGGCCGACCGGGGGGGGGAGTCATGTCCGTTCTGATTATCGGGTGCGGCTACCTGGGGATGCGGGCGGCGAAGGCCTGGGTGTCAGCCGGGCGGCGGGTGTATGCCCTGACCCGCGGCCGGGCCGACCTGCTCCGGGCACATGGAGTCGAGCCGGTCGTCGGCGACGTGCTCGACCCGGACTCGTTGACGAAGTTACCGCACACCGACACCGTGCTGTACGCCATCGGGCTGGACCGAACCGCCGGGCGGTCGATGCGGGAGGTGTACGTGCAGGGGTTGGAGAACGTCTTCCAGGCCCACGGACAACACGCCGTGGGTTTTATGCAGTTCCTCTACATCTCCTCCACCTCCGTGTACGGCCAGACCGACGGCTCGTGGATCGACGAGACTTCCCCCACCGAGCCGTTCGAAGAGTCCGGTCGCGTCGTGCTGGAAGCGGAGCAGACCCTGCGGGGGTATCGGCCGGATGCGGTCGTCCTGCGGTTCGCGGGCATCTACGGGCCGGGCCGGGTGCTGCGGCGGGCGTCGCTGCTGAAGGGCGAACCGGTGCCCGGCGATCCGGAGCGGTTCCTCAACCTGATCCACGTGGACGACGGCGTGCGGGCGGTGCTGGCTGCCGAAGCCCGCGCCGAACCCGGTCAGACGTACCTGATCGCCGACGATCACCCGCCCACCCGCCGGGAGTTCTTCACCCGCACCGCCGAGATGATCGGCGCCCCTCCGCCGACGTTCGACGGGTCGGGCGGGGCGGAGGCGAACCGCCGGGTGAGCAACGCGAAGGCGAAGCGGGAACTGGGGTTCACCCCGCAGTACCCGAGCTTCCGCGAGGGGCTGGCGGCGAGCGTGTGACGGCCGTCCTGGGAGCGCGGACGTCCCGTCCGCATTCCGAGCGGACG
>CANJKY010000474.1 GCA_947474875.1 Gemmataceae bacterium | reverse complement strand
GTGCTGACCCCGTCTGGGTTGACGGCGACGGCGATCCCGCCGCCGCGTAGGTGCCGCAGGTTCCGGGCGTCAGCGATGTGCTCGCGGCACAGGTCCACGAGTTCCCGCGCCCGGCTCAACTCCTCGTCGGTCGGCAGGCAGCCGGGTTGCGGCTCGCGGTACGTCGTCGGCTTCATCACCCAGTCGCGGTAGCCGGCCGGGAAGCGGTCGCGGAGGCGGACGGCCTGCTCGGCCGCGTTCCCCTCGGGGGCGGCGATCTGGCGGGCGGCCTGGATGTCGTCGATCCGCCAGCCGGGGCTGGTGGCGTCCAGTTCGGCCATCACCCGCGAGCGGTGTTCCAGCCCGCGGTTCCGCAGCCCGTACCAGGTGTTCGTCACCGCCAGGGCGAGCAGCAGCAGAAGCACCCCGAGCGTCAGCCCGATGCGGCGGACCCAGCGGTTGCGGAGGATCTTCATGGCGGGGGTCTGGGGTTTTGAGTGTTCTGCTCGCTCCGCGAGCGGGTTCGAGAAGACCGCTCGCGGAGCGAGCAGAACACAGGGTCACTCGTCGCGGTCGGGGTCCGGCTTCGGCAGCGGCGGTTGCCGGCGGTGCGTCGGGTCGAACAGCCGGAAGCCGATGTTCCCACCCTTCTCGTCTTTCTCGTCGAGGTTCACCTCGCCGTCGTCGGCGCCGTCGGCTCTGGTCATATACACGACTACCCCGAATTCCGTCCGCTGAAATTGCAACGGCTTGCCGGTGTACGGGTCGGCCGGCACCGCGGTCAGAAAGTCCGGTGTAAGTTCGGAAAGGGTGGTCGGGAGCCGGCCGTGTTTGAGGCGGAAGCGTTCGGACGCCACCGCTGTGGCTGCAACGCGGAGAGCCCCGACGGAGCGGGCATCGAGTTCGAGCAGCGGGTGTTCGGACGAGAATCCGCCGTAACTGAACTTCGACATCGGAGCCTTCGACGGGTCCTTGTACGCGGCTTTGGCCGCTGCCCAGACACCATTGCAAATCCGCAGTTGCTCCGGGTAACTTCGGTCCGTCGCCTCAACGAGTCGGGTCATCAATTCCAGCATTTCGGCTTGTTGACCCGGCCAGTGATTGTGTTGACAGACCAACTGCACGCGCTCGCCCGCCCGAAGGCTCCCGTAGCCGAGTCGCTGTGTGGCTACCCTGCTTTCAAGGCTTTCGAGGACGCGAAGTTGATACGCTCGCTCGCTGCGACGGGCGATGCGGAGCCGGGGTGCGGACGCGGCTATGAGGAGTTCTGATTGTACCAGGGCCAACTCCTCGTCCGTAGCGTTGGAACACCAGGCCAAGGTCCGCTCCGTAGAGCGAACCGCGGTCATCAGCATTTTCATGCGGACAGCCTGGGAGATCATGAGCGGTTCGCCGCCGACGCCTCGGTCGAGGGCGATGATCGAGCGGGCCAGTTTCAGGGATTCGTCGGTCCGGCCATCCGCAGCGGTCAGAATAGTTGCGAAATCGAGCAGGGCTTCCGTCTTCCGAAGCTGATCCAACCAGTCGAGTACCCAGAATTCGAGATCGCGATACTCGAACCGGATTCCGCCGCCCGTGCAGCGGTAAAGGTTGCGAGCCAGTTGCAGGGCCGGTTCCGCCTCGTCGAGCGATTCCCGCAGAGACGCGAGATCGTCCGGGTGGGGCGTGTGTGGGAGTTCTAGTTCCCCGGCCCATCGTGCGCCGAGTTGGTAGCGACGGATCTCGGGGGTGATGAGTCGGGCCGCGGCCAGCGCCTGCTCGCAGGCGTTCTGCCCCGGCGGGGCGACGGAGGCGTTGTGAGTGGCTTCCAACTCGGCCATCCGCCAGCCGGGGTCGGTGGCGTCCAACTCGGCGCAGACGCGGGCGAGTCGGGCTTCTCCCTCCTTCCGCACATTGAACCACAGGACCGCCGCAACCACCACGCCGATGACGCCGAGCAACGCCACAACGATAGCGATGCGGCGGACCCGGCGGTTGCGGAGGAGCTTCATGACGGTGTCGTTTCGGCCGCCCGGCGGGGGCGGGGGTTCAGTAACTTGTCCAGATCGTACCCGGCCGGGATGCCGCGGGGGGCGAAATAGTCGCCGAGCAGCGGGGCGACGTGGTGGTCCCACACCGTTCGCAGGTGGGCCTCGGTCAGCCCCGGCACCATGAAGAAGCTGTGCCCGACCTGCTTGTCCGGGCCGAGATCGCGGGCCAGCCGGCGGTTCAGCTCCTCGAACAGGCGGACGACGCGGGGGCCGAAGGTTTCATCTTGCTCCCCTCCACCCGGGGGAGAGGGGAGATTGGTTTCCAGCCACCCGGCCAGCACCGCCGGGTCAGCGGCCATTTCCACGAAGCTGAACCGCCGCCTAAGCGCCTGATCCAGGGCCAGCGTGCTGCGGTCGGCGGTGTTCATGGTGCCGATCAGGTACAGGTTGGCCGGCAGGCGGAAGGCCCGGCGGGAGTGCGGCAGCGTCACCGCCTGATCGCGGTATTCGAGCAGGAACAGCAGCTCGCCGAAGATGCGGGGCAGGTTGCCGCGGTTGATCTCGTCGATGAGCAGCATGTGCGGCACCGACGGTTGCGCCTCGGCCTGCGCGGCGAACTCGGCCAGCACCCCGTCCTCCACCGGGTACGTCACCTGGGTGCCGCCGGCCGCGTCCACGCTCCGCGGGCGGATGCCCTCGACGAACTCCTCGTATCCGTAGGCCGGGTGGAACTGCACCAGCCGCACTGCCCCCGGCCGGTCGGCGGTGAGCACGCGGGCCAGACACCGGGCGACGTGTGTCTTGCCGGTGCCGGGTACGCCGTGCAGGATGAGTTGCTTCTTCCCGGCCAGCAGGTCGATCGCCCGCGACAGCCAGGTGTCACTCAGGAAGGTGGCCTGGGTGAAGGAGTTACGGTCGAACGGCGGGGCGCCGGCCGTCTCCCCGGCCCGCTTGGTCAGCACCGCCCGCGGGTCGTCTTCGACGGCGGCGGCGAACAGCGGCACCAGGCGGTCGAACGCGATCAGTACTTCGCCCACCAGGTCGTCTGTCCGCAACATCGGGTGATCGGCCGTAAACCGTTTCTCGGCCACGAGTTCCTTCCCCACCGCCCACTCCCGCAGGTCGGCCGGGGTGCGGATCAGCACTTCGCCGGACTCGTTCCGGAAGGTGAACCCGTCAGTCGCCCCGCTCGCCCGCACTGCCCGGTAGAGCAGTTCGCCTAAGTCCTGCACCGCCTTGCGGAACCGCCGGCCGGCGTCGCGGGCCGTCCGCCCGAGGCGGAAGCCGAACGCCACCCCGCCGGCGTCCGCCTTCACGAACAACTGGGCGTCGTGCCGCTTGCCGCCGCTCGTCCGCCGGTAGAACGTCACCCACAACTCGGGCAGGTACGGCTCACTGCGGCCGTAGTCGTTCTTGGTGATGCTGGTGACGGCTCGCCCCGGCCGTGGGTCGGTTTCCAGATCCCACCCGTACTCGGTCGCCAGCACCGGCCGCACGTATCGCTCGGCCAGCGCCTCGCACAGTTCGGCCATCGGTTCGCGGGCGAATAACTGGTACCGCTCCCTCTGTAAATCCATCCACTGCTTGTCGTTGTGGTCGGTCAGGTCGCGGAAGAAGGCGAACGTGCCAGCGGCCAGCCCGCGGAAGGCGTGGTCGCGGGGCGGGGGTGCCGCCCGGTCGGCCGCGGCGGCGATCACGTCGGCCGCCTCGAACGGGTGGACGCCGAACCGCTCCCGCAGGCCGGCGGCTACGTCGCGGAACAGGGCGTACCGGGTCTGCGGCGGCAGGGCCGGGTGGAAGGCGTCGTCCAGGGCGGTCAGCCCGGCGGCCAACTCGCCGTGCCACAGCGGAAACGCTTTCGGATCATGCAGATGGAGCAGGGCGGTGGCGGCGGTCAGCCCGAGGCCGGCGAACTCGTCGAACTCGGACGACTCTGGTCCGGCGTCGAGCAACCGCCGCACCCGCCCGAGGTCGAACGGCAGCTTCGGCCCGCCAACCAGGGCGACGGCCTCGGCCACATCTGCCGGGGTGTCGCCGACCAAACCCCGGCGGAATAATCGTTTAGCTTCGGCTAACCGCTCGCCGGATTCGGCCAGTCGGCGGCGAAGCGGGGTGCTTACGCGTACCGAGCGGACCAACCCGCGGATTGGGCCTTCTTCGTCCGGATCGTCGACTGGCAACTCGCGGCCTCGCATCCTCCCAACCCGCTCGAAAAATCGGTCCAAATCGTCGGCGGTAAGAGTCGGATTTTCGGTCCGCAGTTCCGCGTAAACCTCGACCGCCGTTGCCATTCGGTCTCGGCCTTCGAACACCCCGCACCGCTCCAACCCGCGTTCCACCGCCGCAGTCCAGTCCGG
>CANJKY010000473.1 GCA_947474875.1 Gemmataceae bacterium | reverse complement strand
GGCCGTCAGCCTCCTCGACCGCGCCACCACGTCCGCGTCCGACCGCGGCCTGATCGGCCCAAAGCCGACCGCGGCCGTCGACGGCACCGGACTGGTGAGCCGCCACACGTCCCGGTACTTCTTAAAGCGGGCCTGCCGCAAGCACTCGTCCCGGCTGTGGACAAGCTCCAGGGGCTGAGCCAGGGGTCACGCACTATCAACCACTGACAGGTCGCCGAGTTGGGGCGACACCGAGGACATCAGGAGGATGCCCGATGCCGCTCGCCCTGACCACGGTCTTCGCCGACCTGCCCGACCCGCGGCGCGACACCGCGAACAAGCTCCACCGGCTGACCGACATCCTGGTCATCGCCACCGCCGAGGAGCGGGTCGAACTGGAAAGCCTGGTCGGCAAGGGGAAGGCGGACGCGCGGAAGTGGACCCACGCCCGCATCCTCCTCCAGACCGACGCCGCGGACGGCGGCCCGGCTCGGACGGACGAGCAGGTGGCCGCGGGGCTGAACGTCAGCACCCGCACGGTGGAGCGATTGCGGCAGCGGTTCGTGGAGGACGGCTTGCGAGCCGCCCTGCTGCCGAAGCCGACCCGCCGCGTCTACGCCCACGTGCTGGATGGGGCGCAGGAGGCCTACCTGATCGTCCTGGTTTGCACCGAGCCGCCGGCCGGCAAGCGGCGGAGGACGTTACAGCTGCTGGCCGAGCAGGTGTTGACGTACCTCCCAGTACCCGCGTCCAGCGGCTCGACCCCGCCGACTATTCGGCAGCCGTACCCTACTTGCTGACTCTATCGCACCTGCACCCGTAACCACTCTTTGAACGCGGCTGTGCCCTAACAGGCCCTGACACAACCTCCGGAGTCGCTGAAATTCGAGGGTTTTCGGAGGTTGTGTCAGGGCCTGTAAAGTTCGTTCCCGCCCACGAGCCGGTCAACTTGACTAGGACCCCCGGACAGGTACCTGCGCACGCAGCCAGCCAGGGTGATGGACTTGATGACAATAGCTAGATCAGACATCTATTTATGACGGATGCAGGGCCAGGTTCTTCAGTTCTCGGAGGCAGTTGACCACTATGCCAACTTGATCCGGCAGCACCCAATGTAGCCAAGCTACCTCCAGCACGAGCACTGATTCATTCGATCTGTAAATATGACAAACATATAATCTATAGCATTGGGCCAGGACAGACGTTGAAGACCCGGATGCACCGGCGTTCTCAGTCCGCTTCTTACGCCGGTGCATCCGGGTCGGCCGCGGGCGGGGGGAGCAACGTGCCGGCCACCTGCCTGAACACCGCGTCCGTGTCGAACGCCCGCCGGGCGTCCAGGTAGTACGTGCGGGCGGTCTGCGGGTCGATGCCGATCGCCTGGGCGGTCAGGTCGACGCTGCCGGTGGCCTGGGCGGTGAGGGTGATGGCCCGGCGGCGGAGAGCATGGGGGGACAGCCGCGGGCGGTCCGGGTGGGCGGCGTTGTACTCGCGGAAGATGTTCGCCACCGAGTGGGCCAGGGTGTGCGGGGTGAATCCGGCCGGCGGGCGGCGGGCCGGGCGGTACCGGCGGGCGTCGGCGGTGAACCGCTCCCACAGGTAGACCGGCCCGGCCAGCGCCCGGAGCGACTCGTACAGTGCCGGGGGCAGGAGCACCGCCCGCCCCTGCTTGTGCTTGGTCTGGTGCGGCTCCCACACCACGCGGCCGTCGGCCAACTGGGCGGACCGCAGCTGGCACAGGTCCAGGGTGCGGCAGCCGGACAGCAGCTTCACTTCCAGGAACCGGCGGAGCAGCACCCAGCCGGGGTACCGGGCGTCCACCCACGCGAGGAAGTGGGCGATCTGCTCCTCGGTCGGCACCGGCTTCCGCCGCCGCTCGGTCTCCGGCTTCGACACGTGCCGCCACGGGTTGTCGGTCACGTACCCGAGCTCGCGGAAGTGCTCGTTCCACAGGGCGGACAGCTTCCGCAGGTGGGCGGCGAGGGTGGCCGGCGAGCGGCGGTACTGTTTCGCGTCGGACGCCTTCCCTCGGCGGTACGGGTGGGCCAGGTACAGGCGCTTGAACCGAGCGGCCAGCTCCACCGTGACATCCAGCGGCCCGGCCGGCTGGCGGGTGAGGGTGGCGTCCCGGGCGAACGTGTCCACCAGCACGCGGACGCTCAGCTGGTAGTCCTTGACGCTCCGCGGCCGCAGGTCGCCGCACGCGACGGCCAGTTCGGAGACGGCCGTCTCCCAGGTGACGCGGGTCGGGTCGGGGGCGGACGGGGAGCAGGCGTCCCGGACGATCCGCTCGGCGGCGAGCACCGCGTCCGCCTTGGCCGCGAACCCGGTGGTGAGTTCCACCCGCTTGCCGGCCGGGTTGACGAACCGCACCCGGTAGATGCCGTTGCGGCGGGTGAGCGCGTACCCGACGCGGGTGCGGTCCGCGAGTTCGATGTAGTGGGGGAAGTTGCGGGCCATGGTAGGTCAGAGGCAGGGAGGGGAACCGCCCGAGGTCTCTCGCCCCAGGCGGTCGGGGTGACTTCGCTGCTGCTCACGGCCGACGGCGGGGCTTCCGACGGGAGGCCAGCCACTTGTCCAGGGCTTCTTTCCGGAACACCAGCTTGCGGACGCCGGGCATCCGCTCGATGTGCCGGCGGTGGTTGTACAGCGTCTTCACCGCCACCCGGCAGTACGCGGCCGCCTGCTTCACGTCCAAGTACGGGGTGTCCACAGGCGGCTCCCGGGTGGGCGGCGTGGCGGGGGTGGTCAGGCGGGGCAGGGTGCCGGGGGAGAGGCGGGTCACCACCCAGCCGGTGGTGTCGTAGAGGGGTCGGGGGTCCATGGGGCTCAGAGGGTTGGAGGTTGGGGGAATCCGTCGGGCGACGGAAACGACGCAATATCTGTTCTGATAGACACTTGTGAACTTCAGTTACCGTGACCGATCCTTCGGGCAAAACATCCGGGTGGAGAAGGCGAGGAGTACCCAGGGGGGGGGGGGAGACGGGGTGGCACCTTTCCCACCATCAGAGCTACTGATGGTGCCACTCCTTCATTACTTTTGATGATTCTTCGGTAACACGGTCACAACCAGAATCCCCTGATACATAACCCCCACCAATCCCTGGGGATCGGGTGTGACCGTGTTCGGCGGCCGCTGGTCACGCCTCGGAAACGCGGTCACACCCGGGGCGGTGGGGCGTATTCGCTGCCCTCCGCCCACGCGATCCCCCGCAGCACCTTCCGGGTCACGTTCCGGTCCCCCGGGTCCCGCTCGGTGTCCCGCTCGACACCCGGGTACACCCGCCGCACCTCCCGCGTGTACTGGGAGTGACCCAGCTGCAGGTGCCCGTGCTCCTTTGCCCACCGCGTGTAACCCGAGTACACGTCGCGGGACGGCACCGACGCCGAGGGGTCCGCCTTCAGGTGCTCGGTCACGAACGCCCGGGCCGGGTTGCTGTCCAGCCGGTGCTCGGCCACCGCCGCCTCCACGCACGCCGGCAGCACGAAACCGTCCCCGGCCCGCAGGTCGGCCAGCCCGTCCAAGGCCCAGTTGAGCATCCCGGGCAGCTCCCCGGCCCGCTCCCAGTACGCCGGCTTGTCCATGCCCCGCACCCGCTCCCCGGCCGGGAAGGTGGCGGTCAGCGGCACCAGCAGCAGCCGCCGCCACAGCCCGCTGGACCGGTCGGTGAACCGCGGCACCGCGTTGGTGGCGAACATCAGCTTGGCCGTCGGCCGGGCGTGCAGGATCGCCCGGTGCTTCTGGTTGAACGCCATCGCCCCGCCGGCCGTGTACGTCTTCAGCACCCCCTCGGCCGCCCTGTCCACCTCGGCCATGTCGTCCGGCACGTTCACCAGCTTGCCCAGGGTGTACCCCAGGTCGTGCGGCTCGCCGAACCGCTCCAGCGGCACGTGCGACGCGTTCGCCTCCCCGACCACCGCCAGCAGCCCGCCGATCAGGGTGGACTTGCCGTTCCCGCCGTCGCCGACCAGCACCACGAACTTCTGCTCGTCGGTGCCGGTGGTCAGGCAGTACCCGAACCACTGGCGGAGCAGCCGCACCAGCTCGGCGTCCCCGCCGGCGATGCGGGCCACCGCCGCCTCCCACGTCGGGCAGACCGCGGCCGGGTCGTAGTCATAGGGCAGGGCGTACAGGGCGAAGAAGTCCGGGGTGTGCGGCCGCAGCTGGCGGGTGGACACATCCAACAGCCCGTTCGCCACCACCAGCACGTCCCCGCCGTCGCCCGTCCCCGGCAGCCAGGCGTTCGGGCGGACCCGGTGCCCCCGACCGGCCACCCGCTCGGCCCCGCGGGCCTCGATGGCGGCGACGACGTTGTCCCGCAGCGAGCGG
>CANJKY010000472.1 GCA_947474875.1 Gemmataceae bacterium | reverse complement strand
GCGTTGAAGTACGGGGCCGATTTCGTCGAGCCGGATTTGCAACTGACGAAAGACGGCGTGCTGGTGTGCCTGCACGACACCACCCTGGAACGCACCACCAACGTGGCCGAGGTGTTCCCGGACCGGGCGAAGGAGGTGAAGGGGAAGAAGACGTGGCCGGTGGCCGACTTCACCCTGGCGGAAATCCAGAAGCTCGACGCCGGGGCTTGGAAGGGCAAACCGTTCGCCGGGCAGAAGGTGCCGACGTTCCAGCAGATGATCGACGCGGTGAAGGGCAAGGCCGGCATCATCCCCGAGACGAAAGCGCCGGAGGTGTACGGCAAGCTCGGGCTGAACATGGAGAAGGCGGTGATGGCGATTCTGAAAGCGAACAAGCTGGACACGCCGGGGGCCGATCCGAAGACGCCGGTGGTCATCCAGTCGTTCAGCGCCGAGAGCCTGAAGGTGCTGCGGACGGACCACGGGTGCAAGCTGCCGCTCGTGTTCCTGTTCAACGCGGACCAGTCCGCCGACCAGTTGAAGGCGATGAAGGGGTACGCCGACGGCGTCGCCCCGAGCAAGGCGGTGGTGCTGGCCCGGCCGGGGATCGTGGCGGACGCCCACGACCTGGGCATGAGCGTGACCGTGTGGACGTGCCGCCGCGGGTCCACCGGCAAGTTCGCCGACGTGAAAGCGGAGATGCGGTATTTGGTGGACGAGTTGAAGGTGGACGCCATCTTCACCGACAACCCGGACCAGTTCCCGCGGGAATAAGCGGCCCGGCCATTTCTTCGTTGACCCGGCGGGCGACGGCCGGCCATACTCCGACGCAGATGCCATCGTCTCGGAGTATCGCCGTGCCCCCCCACCCCAGCCCGGACGAGTTGACCCGCTCCCGCGCCCTCACCCCCACCCCCGGTGGCGACAGCACCGCCGCCTCCACCGGCACCGATCCGGACCGCACCCGTCCGCGAACGGACACGCTGGCCGACACCGCCCCGGCGGTGTCCCGCCCGGACGCGGCGGTGCCGGGGTACGAGGTGCTAAGCGAACTCGGCCGCGGGGGGATGGGGGTGGTGTACCGGGCGGTCCACCTGAAGCTGAACCGCCCGGTGGCGCTCAAGATGGTGCTGGGCGACGCCCGGGCGGACTCGCAGGAGGTGATCCGTTTCCTGGCCGAGGCCGGGGCGGTGGCGGCGGTCAAGCACCCGCGGGTGGTCGGGGTGTACGACTTCGGCGAGCACGACGGGCGGCCGTACCTGGCGCTTGAGTTCTGCGACGGCGGCACCCTGGCGGCGCGGCTGAAGGCGGTCGGCCGGTTCGACCCGCGGACCGCCGCCGAGTTGGTGGCGAACATCGCCGACGGGGTGGCCGCCGCCCACGCCCAGGGCATCGTCCACCGCGACCTGAAGCCGGCGAACGTGCTGTTCGCCGGGCCGACCGAGCCGAAGGTGGCCGACTTCGGATTGGCCAAGCGGGCCGGGTCGGACCACACGAAGACGAACGCGGTCATGGGCACCCCGGCGTACATGAGCCCAGAGCAGGCGAAGGGGGACACCAAGTTCGTCGGCCCGCAGGCGGACGTGTGGGCGCTCGGGGTGATGCTGTTCGAGTGCCTGACCGGCCGCCGGCCGTTCGCCGCCGACGACCCATGGGCGCTGCTCCAGCAGGTGATGAACGCCGACCCGCCGGGCGTCCGCACCGTCGTGAGTGACCTGCCCAAGGACCTGGAGCAGGTGGTGCGGAAGTGCCTGCACAAGGTGCCGCACGAGCGGTACGCCACCGCCGCCGAGTTAGCCGCCGACCTGCGGCGGTGGCTGGGCGGTCAGCCGGTGTCGGCCCGCCCGCCGGCGGTGCCGGAGCGGCTGACCAAGTGGGTGCGGCGGAACCCGCTGCCGACCGCGCTCATCGCCGCGCTGGTACTACTAGTCGCGACAGTCGGCTGGGCGAGCTACCTGACCATCAGCCAGTTGCGGCGGGCGAACGAGGCGGAGTCGAAGCGGTTGGACGCGGAGCGGGGGCGCCGGGAGGAACAGGCCGGGCGGCAGGCGGATCTGGTGCAGTCGGCTATGCGGCAGGCCATGCAGCGCGGCCAGGCGACCGCGGCGCTGGCGGTGTACGACCGGGCGGAGGCGGACGGGCTGCCGCTGACGACCGCCATGCGGCTGGACCGGGCGCGGGCGCTGTACTTTTTGGGTGAAGTGGAAGCGGCTCGTACTGGGGTCGAGGCGGTGAACCGCGACGACCTACCGGCCGACCGCCGCGGCGAGGCCGAGTTGCTGGCCGGGGTGTTGGCCCTCGGGCCGGACGACGCCCGGGGGCTGGAACTCATTCGCACGGCCCGGAAACTCGGGCTGAGCCAGGCCGACGACCTGTACGCGCAGGGTTTGCTGGCCGACTCGACGGCGGCGGCGCTGGCCAAGTTCCAGGCCGCCTACGCCGCCGACCCGACGCACATCGACTCGCGGGTGATGGCCGCCCTCGCGCTCACCCTGTTCGCCCGGTACGCCGATGCCACCACCCTGATCGAGCAGACCCGCCCGCTCGCCCCGGACCACCCGGCCCTGCCGCTGCTGCACCTGGCGGTGGCCGGGATGGGGGGCGACGCGACCAAGGTGGACGCCCTGCTCGCCGACCTCCGCGGCCGCATCCGCGACCCGCGGGTGAAGGACGCCCTGCCGGCGTTCGCCGCCGTGGTGAACACCTACCCGGAGTTTCAGAAGACGTTCGCCGGGATCATCGCCGGCGATCAGTCCGCGTGGCTGAAGTTCGCCGCCCAGTTCCGGGCGGACAGCCCGCTGGTGAAGAAGATGATGGCGGTCCATGATTCCGGGCTGGTGTCGGGTAGCCTGATCGCCGGCTTCCCCCCGTGTTTCCGCAACGACCTGCTGTTCTTCGTCACCGAGATGATGCACGACAACGCCGGCGGGCTGATCCTGGCCAACGCTATCAAACAGTGGCTTCCGGAGTACGACCCGACGAAGGCGGTGATCGCGTTCAAGGACGCGGCCGGGGCGGAGAAGGCCCGCAAGCGGCTGGCCGGGTTCCCGGAGGGCAGCCTGAAGGCGGCCTACGCCATGCAACTGGCCGGCATCCCGCTCGACCACCTGAACGCCGGCCGCGGGTTCCAGCCGCCGGCCGCGTGGGTGGAGGCCGGGGCGGCGTTCGTGGACGCCGCCGACACCCCCGGGCACCTGCACCCGCGGTGGTTCTCGGTTCACTACGCCGCCATGATGTACGTGTACGCGGCGAAGGCCGACCCGAAGTCGCCGGCGGCCGACGGGCTGAAGCGGACGGCGAACGACCTGATCGCCCGGCGGCTGGCGATGGATCCGCCGCCGAGCGACGACGACTTCCGAGACCTCGCCATCTGGGCGTACACCGCGGCAGTCGGCGACGACTACACGTTCGCCCGGCAGGTGGTCGAGCAGTGGGGGAAGACGATCCCGAAGCCGGGCAAGGACTACCACCTCCGCCGGGCGCTGGTGGAGGAGAAGAACGAGGCCTACGGGCCGGCCCTGCGGGCGATCGACCGGGTGCCGCTGAAGGACCTGTCGGCGGACGACCGGGCCGCCCTGCAGCGGCTGCGGGACGACTGCCGCCGCAAACTGAACCTGCCCGAACTGCTGCCGCCGCCGCGGGCGGCGGAATGACGGGCGGCGGTTTGACCCGGCCTGAAAACTGTCCCATAGTTCGGCGTACCGTACCCCCCTCGCCCCCGCCGAGACCCGTGGCCAACTCCTCGCTGCTCACCGCCGCCCCGCTGGTCCGCCCCGGCCGCCCGCCGGACGAGTCGGCGCGGGTGGTGGAGAAGGTGCTCGCCTCCGCCCGCCTGCCCACCCCGCCGGCGGTGGCCATGAAGATCGTGCAGGCCACCGCCGACCCGGACTGCCCGACCGCCAAGCTGGTCGAACTGCTCCAGCAGGACCCGTCGCTGTGCGCGGCCGTGCTGAAGGCGGTGAACTCGTGCGTGTACGCCCTCCGCTCGCCGGTGACGGCGCTGGACCGGGCGGTGCTGCTGCTCGGCATGCGGGCGGTGCGGTCGCTGGTGCTCACCCTCAGCCTGCCGGCCATGCAGTACCCGGGGGTGCCGGACCAGGAGTTCCGCCACCACTGGCTGGCGTCCGTCAGCGGGGGGATCATCGCCCGCGAGCTGTGCGTGCGGCTGCGGGTGCCGCACGCCGACGAGGAGCTGGTGTGCGGGCTGCTGCGGGACATCGGCGCGCTCGCCCTGCGGCAGGTGTTCCCGGACGAGTCCGGGCGGTACCGCGCCGGGGTGGCCACCCGCCCGTTCTCGGCCCACCTGGGGTTCGAGCGGGAGGTGTACGGGGTCGGGC
>CANJKY010000471.1 GCA_947474875.1 Gemmataceae bacterium | reverse complement strand
CACGCCGACAACCACACCCCGTACCGGGTCATTGGGTGCATGCAAGACCTGGGCAGCAGCAGCGGGCCGAGCCACAGCCTGACCGGGGGCATAGCCCTGAGCGACTGGACGCGGGTGGGCGGCGGGGAGGCCGGCCATACCGTCAGCGACCCGAAAGACCCGAACATCGTGTACGCAGGCGAGTACGGCGGGATCATGACCCGGTACGACCGGCGGACGAACCAAGCCCGGAACATCAGCGTCGCCCAGTACAACCCGAGCGGCATCGAGCCGGAGAAGCACAAGTACCGCTTCCAATGGACAGCTCCCATCCTGGTGAGCCAGCACACCGGGGCGGTGTACCACGGCGGGAATTTCCTGTTCCGCACCACCGACGGCGGGAAGACGTGGGAGAAGGTGTCGCCCGACCTGACCCGGAACGACAAGCAGAAGCAGCAGTGGAGCGGCGGGCCGATCACCGGCGACAACACCGGGGCCGAGACGTACTGCACCATCTTCGCGCTGGGCGAGTCGCCGAAGCAGAAGGGCGTCATCTGGGCCGGCAGCGACGACGGCCGCGTTCACCTCACGCAGGACGACTGCCAGACGTGGACGGACGTGACCGCCAACATCCCGGACCTGCCGGACTGGGGGACGGTCGAGTGCATCGAGGCCAGCCCGCACGACGCCGGCACTGCGTTCCTGGTGGTGGACAACCACCGCATGGATGACTACCACCCGCTGGTGTGGAAGACGACCGACTTCGGCAAGACGTGGGCGAAGATCACCGACGGGCTGGACGCCGGCGTCCACTGCAACGTGGTCCGCGAGGACTCGAAGAAGAAGGGCCAGCTTTACCTCGGCACCGAGCGCGGCATCCAGTTCAGCACCGACACCGGGAAGACGTGGAAGTCGCTCCAACTGAACCTACCGACGGTGCCCGTCCACGACCTACAGGTGAAGGACAACGATCTGGTGGTCGCCACCCACGGCCGCAGCTTCTGGATTCTGGACGACCTGACCGTCATCCGCGACTGGAAGCCGGCGTTGAAGGACAAGCCGGTCCACCTGTACCCGGTGCAGCCGGCAACGAAGTGGACGCTCGGCGGCGGGAACCTCGGGGCGAACCGTTCGACCACCACCAAGAACCCCGACAACGGGGCTGTGTTGTGGTACCACCTGAAGGCCGAACCTCAGACGGAGGCCACGCTGGAGGTGTTGGGCGCAGACGGCAAGGTGGTGGCGAAGGCCAAGTTCAAGCCGAAGAAGCCGAGCGGGATGGGGGCACCGGGCGAAGAGTTGCCGGGCGCGGAGAATAAGGCGGAGGGCCCACCGCCCGAGAAGAAGGCCGGCGACGACAAGCCGAAGGACGTGGAGGCCGCCAAGCCACCAGCGGCGAAAGCCGAAGCCGACCCGAGCGGCAGCGAGGGGGCGGACGAAGATGAGGAGGACGACGAGAAGCAGGAGAAGAAGGAGCGCAAGCTGCCGGCCAAGCGGGGGCTGAACAAGTTCGTGTGGGACTTCACGCACGACGGGGCGGACACCATCCCCGGTGCGAAGGTGGACGCCGGCAACCCCGGCCAGAACATCCCCGCCGCCCCGGGCAAGTACACCATCAAGCTGACCGTCGGCAAGGAGACGCTGACCACGATGGTGGAGGTGAAGCCGGACAGCCGGATCGACCCGAAGACCTCCGCGGCCGAACAGCAGGCACTCTCCCTCAAGGTCCGCGACCACATCCAGCAGCTCACCGACACCGTCGTGCGGTTACGGGCCATCCAGAAGCAGATCGGCATGCGGAAGGAACTGTTCAAGGACAACGACGCGGCGAAGGGGCAACTGCGGGACGAGGCAGCGTTCGCCAAGAAGCTGTCCACGCTAGAGGAGAAGCTGCACAACCCGAAGGCGAAGGTGGTGTACGACGTGTTCGCCGCCAAGCCGGGGGCGATGCTGTACTCGCAACTGACGTGGCTGCTGAACAACATCATCGACGGCGACGGCGGGCCGACCAAGGCCCAGACGGAACTGGAGCCGGAGCTGGCGAAGACGCTGGCCGGGTACGTCGCCGAGTTCGACAAGCTGACGAAGGAGGAACTGGGCAAGGTGAACGAGGCGGCGAAGAAGGCGAGCCTGCCGGAGCTGTACCTGCCGCCGGCGAAGAAGAAGTAGGTGGCGGGGTGGTGAGGTGGTGGGGTGTTTCACGCTCCTTCCCGGGATCGTGGCACCCCGTCTTTTTTCACCACACCACCCCACCAACTCACCACCCCACCAACTTCTCTTTCCTTCAATCTGTGCCGGTTGTCCGGTCGATGACAGAAGAGCGGGACACTAGCGGGTCCGGGGAAGCGGACCGCACCGTGGAGGGAACCACACATGGCGAACCAGCGGATCAGCGTGCGGGTGTTGGCCGGGTTGATGTTCACCGGCGGGCTGGCCGGCGCCGCGTTCGGGCAGGGCAAGGCGGAACAACTCCTGGCCCGCCAGCCGGTCATCCCCGGCGTGCAGATCAGCACCCCGGCCACCGCCGCCGAAATCGCCGCGTGCAAGGTGGAAGCCCGCGAGTGGCCGGCCCAGGGGAACGGGGTTGCCCCGAAAGGGGTGATCGTCCTCGACGGGTCCGGCCGCAAGCTCCGCCAGTTCATCGACACCGAAGGCGGGACCAAGTTCAACATCGTGTCGTACTTCCTGGACGGGGTGGAGGCGTTCCGCGAGGTGGACGCCAACCGGAACGGCAAGCCGGACTCGTTCCGCTGGCTCGGGGCGAACGGCGGCAAGCACGGGCTGGACCGGGACGAGAACGGCACCGTGGACACGTGGGTGACCATCTCCGCCGAGGAGGTGACGCAGGAGCTATTCGCGGCGGTGCAGACGAAGGACGCCGAGCGGCTGAAGGCGCTGCTCATCACCGACGACGACCTGAAGGCGCTCAAACTGCCGCAGGCGGAGGAGGCGCGGCTGCGGAAGAAGGCGGAGCAGGCAGTCGGCAAGCTGGCGAAGGCGAACGCCGACCTGAAGCTGACCGCCAAGTCGAAGTGGATGCACGCCGAACTGACCCCGCCGCACACCACCCCGCGGGACGCCCTCGGTACCCCGGACGACCTGGTGCGGCACAAGAACGTGGGCGTGCTGGTGGACATCGGCGACGGCAAGACCATGTCGTACCTGTCCACCGGCGAGATGGTTCAGGTCGGGAAGACGTGGAAGCTGGCCGACGGGCCGACCGCCGGCACGGTGGCCGGCGGGACCGACGAGGGCGGCGGTGCGGACGCCAGCCCGGTGCCGGACGAGATCAGGGCGGTCATCCTCAAGATCGGCGAGTTGAAGCTCGACCCGGCGAAGCCGTACGAGTACCACCTGCAGCGGGCGCAACTGCTGGAGGAGTGCGTGACCGGCACGAAGGGCGCCCAGCAGATGCCGTGGCTTAAGCAGATGGTGGACGCGTACGCCGCGGCCGTCGAATCCTCCCCCGAGCCGCAAAAGGTGTACGACCGGTTCACCGCCTGGAAGGACTCGATCCTGAAGGGCGGGGCGAGCGAGACGAAGGCGTACACCGCGTTCCGCCACGCCGCCGCCGAGTTCGCGGTGAAGCGGAAGGAGGCCGGCAGCGACAACAAGAAGATCGCCGCCGTTCAGGAGTGGCGGAAGGACACGCTGGAGAAGTTCGTCAAGGAGTACGCCGACTCGTCCGACGCCCCCGAGGCGGTGATGCAACTGGCGGTGGAGGCCGAGTACGCGCCGAAGGACGGGGAAGCGGCGGCGAAGGCGTGGTACGAGAAGCTGATGAAGGACTACGCCAGTCACCCGTATGCGGCCAAGGCGGCGGGTGCGATCAAGCGGCTGGGATGCGAGGGCAAGCCGTTCGAGTTGAGCGGGGAGACGATCGACGGCAAGGCGTTCAGCGAGAAGGCGATCGCCGGCAAGCCGGCGGTGGTGCTGTTCTGGGCGAGTTGGGGGTCGCAGACGGCCGACGACCTGGCTTCCCTTGCCAAACTGGAGAAGGAGTTCGCCGCTAAGGGCCTCCAGATCGTCACCGTCAACCTGGACGACGACAAGGCGGCCGGGGAGAAGGCGGTGCGGGCGGCCGGGCTGACCGGCCACCACCTGTACGCCGCCGGCGGGCTGGACCGCTCCCCGCTGGCCAACGCCTACGGCATCCACATGATCCCGCACCTGTTCCTGATCGACAAGGCGGGCAAGGTCGTCAGCCGCAACGCCCAGCCCGGCCCCGGCCTGAAGGACGAGGTCGAGAAGCTGGTGAAGTGACCACCGCCTGTGCGAGCCGCGACCGCCGGGGGGCGGGGGTGCTTCAACCCCCGCCCCCCGGCGGGCGCGGCTCGTGGCCCTT
>CANJKY010000470.1 GCA_947474875.1 Gemmataceae bacterium | reverse complement strand
GGGCGCTCATCGAACAGTCGGCGTGGCTGTTCATCGAGGGGTATCTGTTCAGCAACGGCGACGCGGGACAGAGCGCCGTGCGGGAGGCCATCCGCATCGCGAAGGCCAGCGGCACGAAGGTGGCGATCACCTGTTCGGAGGCGTTCATCGTCCACGTGTTCGGCGAGCACCTGTTCACTGCGCTCAAGGACACCGACCTGTTCTTCTGCAACGCGAGTGAAGCCCGAGCCGCGGCGAACGCCGGCGACAGCCAGGAGGCGTTCCAGAAGCTCCGCGACCTGGTGCCGAACTGCGTGGTGACGGACGGCCCGGCCGGGGCGTACATCCGCTGGGACGGCAAGGAACACCACGTGCCGGCGTTCCAGTGCGAGCCGAAGGACCTGACCGGAGCGGGCGACATGTTCGCCGGCGCGTTCCTGTACGGGGTGACGCACGGCCGGCCGGCGGACAGGGCAGCGACGGCGGCCAACTACCTGGCGATGAAGGTGATCACCCAAGTCGGCGCCCGCCTGCACCACGGGGCCAAGGACATGTGGAGCATGCACGCGCACTCGTAGGCGGACGATGACAGTCCCGATCCCGACGCCGCTCTTTCACATCACCGATATCCGGAACTTGGGTGGCATTGCCGCTTCTGGCCTACGCTGTTGTTCTGCCCTGCGAGCCGCATCGACCGCATATGCGGACATCGCAAACTCCGAGATTCAGGACCGCAGATCGAGTTGTCCGGTGCCGGTTGGTCCAGGTGGCATGGTTCATGACTACGTCCCCTTCTACTTCCACCCGCGCTCGCCGATGCTCTACAAGATCCACAAGGACAAGGGTAGATACCCACAAGGGCAGGTACCGATCGTTCAACTCGTGTCCTCGGTTCAGGCCGTCAGCGTGATCCGACCGTTCGCGTTCACGGACGGGCACGCCATCATGAGCCTGAGCGAGTTCTTCACCGATCTGGCCGACCTCGCCCGGGTCGATTGGCCCCTGATGCGAGCCAAAATGTGGCACGACACCCAGGCTGACCCTGATCGAAAGCGGCGACGGCAGGCAGAGTTCCTGGTGTACCAGCACTGCCCGTGGGAACTCATCACCGAGGTGGCAGTTTTGAATCGCCAAGTCGAAGCGCATGTGGTACAACTACTTGAGTTGGTGGCATATCGCCCGCCCGTTCACGTGCGGCCGAACTGGTACTACTGAATTAACCGGTTGCAGGGGTGGGGATGATCGAATTTCGGCAAGGCAACTTGCTCGAAGCGGACGCCGATGCGCTCGTGAACACGGTGAACTGCGTCGGTGTCATGGGGAAGGGGATCGCACTCCAGTTCAAGCTGGCGTACCCGGACAACTTCCGCGAGTACGAGCGGGCTTGTAATCGGGGTGAGGTTCGCCTCGGTTCTATGCTGGTTCACACCACCGGCAGTCTCACGCCGCCGCGATTCATAATTAACTTCCCAACCAAGCAGCACTGGAAGGGAAAATCACGGTTGGAGGACATCCGCGCGGGTCTGGCTGACTTGGTTCGGGTCATCCGGAATCGACAGATCACCAGCATTGCCGTCCCACCCCTCGGGTGCGGAAATGGGGGGTTGAACTGGGGCGATGTGTTCCCGATGATCGAACAGGCGGTCGCCGACATGCCCGACGTGTCGGTGTTCGTCTACGCCCCGCAACCGGCCCCGTCCGCCGATGCGATGCCGGTAGCGACCAAACGACCGAAGATGACCCGCGGACGCGCACTGCTGGTGAAGTTAATCGCCCGGTATCGCGAACCCGGATACAGACTGACCAAACTGGAGGTACAGAAACTCGCGTACTTCCTCCAGGCGGCCGGCGAGCAACTCAGACTGAGGTTTGTCAAGCACACGTTCGGCCCATATGCCGAAAACCTGAACCACGCACTACGGGACATGGAAGGGCACCTGATCCGTGGGTTTGGGGATCGAACGGCAGACTCGTCCATTCACCCCCTCCCCGGTGCCGTCGAGGAGGCCGACGACTTCCTGAAGGGTGATCTGGAAGCACAAACGCGACTGGAACGAGTGGCCGAGCTAATCACCGGGTTTGAAAACCCCTACGGGATGGAGTTGCTCTCCACTATTCATTGGGTCGCGGTTGAAAATGAGCCAGTTCGGACCGATGCTGCCGAAGCGACACATGCCGTCCATTCCTGGAATGAGCGGAAAAAGAACACGTTCAGGCCTGAACACATCGTCAAAGGTTGGGCCAGATTGAAGCAGGCAGAATGGATGCCCAAATCAGTAGACTGATTCGATGCCCCGCACCCGCACGTTCATCGGCGTCGACGTCGGCCCGGACATCCGCGGCCGGGCGGCCGCCCTCCAGCAGTCGCTGGCGGCCAGCGGCGCGGACGTGAAGTGGACCGAGCCGCACAACCTGCACGTCACCCTGCTGTTCCTGGGCGAGGTGGACGACCGCGAGTTGGTGGATATCTGCCGCCTCGTGTCGGTCGCCGCCGGCCGTGAACCTGCCTTCCCGCTGCGTGTCTCTGGGGTCGGGGCGTTCCCTACCCCGCGGCGACCGAAGATCCTGTGGGGCGGCATCACTGACGGGGCGGACAACCTGCAACGGTTCCACGCCGCCCTTGAACAGCCGCTATTCGACCTCGGCGCCTATCGCCGCGAGGAGCGGGCGTACACCCCGCACCTGACCCTCGGCCGGGCCAAAGCCGATGAGGACGCGAACGCGCTCGCCCCGCTGCTGCCAAAGCTGTTGGCGTGGGACGGCGGGCGGACGCAAGTCGACGAGGTGCTCGTGTACTCGAGTGATTTCGAGACGGGGCGAGGCCGTGGCCCGACGTACACGGTGGTCGGCCGGGCCGAACTGTCCGGGTGAGAAACACCCCTTGCCCGTATCCCTGCGACCCGGAACAATTCCCCCACCTGCCCCCGTAGCTCAACTGGATAGAGCAGCCGCCTTCTAAGCGGCCGGTTGTGCGTTCGAGCCGCACCGGGGGTACTCTGGCCGTCCGCTTCCCCCCACTCAGCCGTAGCGGCGAATTCTCAATCCTGTCGCCGGCACAAGGTGACGGGGTGGTCGTGGGTTCGAGATTCGGCGGCCGGACGAGTCGTGCGATCAGTCACTCTTGGCGGGGAATCGCTCGGCCCACTTGCGGCGCAGGGCGTCCCGCAACCGGTCGGTCATCTCCGGCGGCACCGGGTACGGCTCGCCGGCCTTGTAGAGGCGGATGGTGTTGCGGATGTTGTCCACCACGACCTGGCACGGGTTGCACCCGGCCAGGTGGTCGGCGAACTCCGTGCAGACGGCGGACAGCGTGTCGCCGTCCACATAGTCGTTGAGGCCCTGAAGGATCTGCTCGCAGGTCATGGCCGGCGGTTGCGGGTCCGTCATGTCCGACCCTCCGGGGCGAGCAGGTGGGGGGAGTGCGGGCGGGCGCGGGCGGCCTCGTCCCCCAGGGTGGCGGTGAGCTTCTCCCGGAGGGCCAGCCGCGCCCGCAGGAGCCGCACCTTCACGTTCGCCTCGCTGATGCCGAGCAGGTCGGCCGTCTCCTTCACCGAGAACCCCTCCACGTCCCGCAGCACGAACACCGCCCGGTACTTGTCGTCCAGATCGGCCAGTGCGCGGTCGATCAGGTGGCGAGTTTCGTGCCGGCCCGCGAGGTCGGCCGGGTCGTCCCGCCACGGGGCGATGTACTGCGGGTGCGGCAGGTCGGCGTACCCGTCGTCGGTCTCGCCCAGCGGCACCGTCGGCAGCCCCCGCCGCTTGCGGAGCAGCTTGAGGGCGTGGTTGGCCGCGATCCGCAGCACCCAGGTGACGACGGACGACTCGCCGCGGAACCCGTCCAGGTGTTCGACCAGGCTGAGGAATGTCTGCTGCGTCACGTCTTCGGCGTCGTGCGACTCGCCGAGCATGCGGCGGGCCAGCCCGTACACACGTGGTTGGAGTCGGGTCACCAGTTCCTCGAACGCCGCGAACTCGCCTGCCCGGGCGCGGTGCAACAGAGCGAGGTCGGTGGACGAGTCGTCCGGTGGCGGTGGCGGGAGCATCACGCGGCTGTTCTACCACACTCGGGAGTCCGGGCCAACGGCTGCCCGGCGCGCCACTTGCACCACCTCCGGCAGTCGAACCGTTCGCTTGGAGACCCTGCCGTGCTACCGACCACCACCGCCCGCGTGCCCGAGAACACCGCCGACCACGTGAACCGCCGCATCCGGCATGAGATGCAGGAGCGGGTCCGGCGGATCGCCGCCGCCGGTCCCCTCGCCATCGCCCGCCGCCTGCGGGAGCTGGACGAGGAGTGGGACACCGAGCGGGCGCTGGAGGCGAACGCCTCGACCCTGGTGGCCGTCGGCTCGGCCC
>CANJKY010000469.1 GCA_947474875.1 Gemmataceae bacterium | reverse complement strand
TTCGTACGCGGTCACCGCCTCCGCCTGCCGCAGCTCGGCCACCTTGCGGAACGCCGACGACCAGACGAACTCCCGGCTGGCCTCCATGGTGGTCAGGTACGCCTCGCCGAGCAGCAGGTGGGCGTTCGGGTCGGTCGGGGTGTCGGCCACCGCCCGCCGCCCGGCCCGCACCGCCGCCGACAGCGGCCCCGGCAGGGTGGCCGGCTTGTTCGCCAGCACCGTCTGCACGAACCCGACCACGTACCGGGCGACCGGGGGCAGTTTGCCCGGCTCGCTCGGCGGCGGGTTCAGGTACGTCATCCGCAGGGCCAGGTCGGCGGCCGCGGCCATCGGGTTGGTGCCGCTCGCCCCCGCCCCGGTCAGCCCGGCCATCAGCTCGACCGGCAGGGCGTTCACGTTCCGGGTGGGCATGACCGCCTGCGACGCCCGCGCCAGCGCCAGCAACATGGCCGCCTCGTCCCGGTGGACGGACGGCGCGGGGGCCGGCTCGGTGAACATCGCCCGCACGCTCGCCCACCCGCCGGCGTCGGCCGGCCGGCTCCCGTCCGCCAGCGGCACCGCCGCCCGCTCCGGGTCGGCCAGGTCGAACCACGGGTCGGACAGGTCCAGCCCGCGGGCGGGCGGGCCGGCCGCCGGGTCGTGGACCCCGAACACCGCCACCCCGCCGCGGACGAACAGCAGCGGCCACCGGTCCGGGTCGGACAACAGGGTGCGGAGCGGCCGCTGCACCGCCTCCAGGGTCGGGTTGTACGGCAGGTCCGGGTGGTACACCAGCACGCGGGTGAACCGCCGCTTCAGCAACTCGTCCGGGTCGAGCAACTGGCCGTCGAACAGCCCGGCCAGGTCCGGGTCGAACGCCCCGTCGTCGGTCGGGGCGAACCAGGCGAACGCGCGGGCGGACTCGGCCGACAGGTGCAGGGTGCGGCCGCCGGTCCGGTCCGCCGTCAACTTCGCCCCGGCCGCCTCTAACGTCTTGCTCCAGTCGAGCGCCCAGCGCCGCGGGCCGTACGGCGGAGCGTTCAGCCAGCCGGGCCACGCGGCCAGCAGGAACGCCGCCCCGAGTATCCCGACCGGCACCGCCCATTGCCACCCGCGGCGGGCGGCCGGGTCGGCCCCGCGGGCGGCCAGCAGGTCGGCCAGGTTGTGCGCCAGGATCGGCCCGGCGACGACGGCGAACACCGGGATGGCGCGGTCGGTGACGACGGTGAGGAGGACGGCCACCGCCCACGGCAGGAACCGCTCCCACCGCAGCCGCCGCAGGTTCAGGGCGAACGCCAGGGCGGAGAACCCGAGCAGGGCGTAGAACGCCAGCGCCGCCGGGTTGTCGGCCACCGACTTCAGGTAGTCGGCGGTGAACGGCGACCGCGGGGCGGTGTACGCCGGGTCGCCGAACACCGCCTGCCAGGTACTGCCCGCCTTCTGCACCAGCCAGCCGAGTTCGGCCGGCAGCGGGAACCGGGTGAGGTGGGTCGGGTTCGCCAGCGCCGCCCCGAGGACGGCCAGCGGCCACCACGATACCCACCCGAACCCGGCCCCCCGGTCGAGCCGCCGCCCGAGGCCGACCGCGGCCAGCAGCAGTAGTCCGGTGACGAACCCACGGTCGGTGTTCGCCCACACCAGGAACAGGACGACCAGCCGCCACGGGATGCCGGGCCTGGCGGGCGCGGCCCCCGGCCGCACAAGCCAGAACATCAGTCCGAGGAACAGGTAGGAGACGGTGGCCGGGCGGAGGGTGGCCCACCCGCTCAGGGCGAGCACCGCCAACCCCGCACAGATGGCGGGGAGGAGGCGAAACGCCGAACCAGCGGTCAGGGCGGTGCGGTACAGCAGGACGCCGAGGACGCCGACGGCGACCGCCTTCAGCCCGACCCACGCGAACCCACCGCCGACCGAGTACACCAGATAGCTGACCGCGTCGAACAGCCACTCCGGGGTGAGGAACTGGAACCGGAGGGCGAACACATCCCGGCCGTTAACCAGATGGTTCCACACGGGTTGCGTGCGGACCGGGGATGAGGCGAGGAGCAGGGCGAACAGGAACAGGTAGGCCGGCCAACCCCACTCTCCCCACCGCGCCAGAAGGGACGACGGCCGGTCGGGGGTCGGGGTGAGAGACGGGTTCGGCATCGGGTGGGTAGGCGGTTCGGCGGGTGAAAAGGAAATGCTCATAGGTAATTTACGATAGCCGACGAAAAGCGGCCCATGATTGTCAAATGAGCCGAGGATGTATGAGATAACGATGAGTGATGATGTCGGAACTCCCTGCGCCCAAAGGATTAAAAATCTCGGAGAGAGGGAGAATGAGAGCCGATGTCTCTTGACTAAACCCCCGGTGATGGGCGAAATACAAGGTTGGGTGAGGATCGCTCATTACGAGTTCTTCTGCGCCCTTAATCTCCACTCTCTTTCCTCATCTCTAGCGGGGAACACATGGGTTTATCACTCTCCCGAGCCCGCGGCCGCGGCGGGTTCACGCTGATCGAGCTGCTGGTGGTGATCGCGATCATCGCGATCCTCATCGGCCTGCTGCTGCCGGCGGTGCAGAAGGTCCGCGAGGCGGCGGCGCGGATGCAGTCGGCGAACAACCTGAAGCAGATCGGCATCGCCGTACACAACTGCCACGACGCGTACGGCAAGCTGCCGACGGTGAACGGCTGCTTCCCGCAGGACGCGAACGGCACCGACTGGGGGCTGCCGTCGCGGCCGAGCCGGTTCGGCACCATCCACTACTTCCTGACGCCGTACATCGAGCAGGAGGCGATCTACGCCCAGACCACCCAGAACTCGTGGCGGGACTCCGGGGCCAGCCCGCCCGGGCGTGCGGACTTCGGCATCAAGACGTACGTGTCGCCGCTCGACCCGGGGCTGGAGGGGAACCTGAAGGCGAGCGACTGGGGGAACCGCGGGCAGTGCAGCTACCACGCCAACTGGCACGCGTTCGGCGGCGGGTGGGACGAGGACTGGCAGGTGGGCGGGAAGGCGCGGTTCTCGTCGTCGTTCCAGGACGGCACGTCGAACACCATCGCGTTCGTCGAGCGGTACACCAAGTGCGGGCCGGGCACGGCCGGCGACTGGAACTCGTACCTGTACGTGTCGCGGGTGTGGGGGGAGGACGGGGACCCGGTGGCCAACCCGATCGCCGGGTACTACAAGGGGGCGCCGTCCAGCGGCACCCACCTGCAGCACGTGTCCTACTGGGTCAACCCGGGCAAGGGGTTCCCGAACTTCACCGAGCTGCGGCGGACGAGCAACAACTACCCGCTGAACTACACGACGGGCACGAGCACGTGGATGCAGCCGATCCAGTCCAAGCCGACCATCCGCCAGTGCAACCCGGCGCTCCTGCAGGCGATGTCGTCGGGCGGCATGCTGGTGGTGATGTTCGACGGCAGCGTGCGGACGGTGAACGCGAACACGAACACGAACACGCTGGTGCGGGCGCTGGTGCCGGACGACGGGTTCGTCATGGGGTCCGACTGGTAACACGCCCCACGCGGTCTGCTACAATGCGGTCACACGGGCGGGATCGACTGCCCGTGTGACCTTTGCGTTTCTTATCCCCATTCTCTCCACGAGGTCGATCATGCGCCGGTTCCTCTTCCCCCTCGCCGCGCTGAGCGTGGCCGCCGTCCTGCCCCTGGTCGGGTGCGGGTCCGGCAACCAACTGACCGCCAAGGTGAAAGGCACGGTCAAGCACAAGGGCGCCCCGATCAAGGCCGGGGCGGTTAGCTACTACCACGAGTCGCTCGGTGTGTACAACTCGGTCATCGACAAAGAGGGCAAGTACGAGATCGAGACCTTGCCCTCCGGCAACTACTCCATCACCGTGGACACCAACGCGTACGACCCGGACCGGAAGCAGGCCACCTACGGCGCCCAGCGGGGGCCTGGGGCCCCCGGTGGCGGGGACGAGACCAAGCGAGGCGGCGGGGGCAACAAGGCGAGCGGCGGGGACAAGGCGAACGCCAAGCGGCAGGAGAAGCAGAAGGAGGAGCGGGCCAACGCGGAGCGGCAGGGCGGGTACGGCCCGCCCCCGCCGAAGACCAAGGAGGAGTTGGCAGAACTGTTCACCAAGCTGGACGACAAGTACGTGGATCGTACCAAGACCCCGCTGAAGGCCACCCTGAAGAACGGGTCGAACGAGGTGAACCTGGACGCCGACTGATCCCGGACTGCCGTGGGGCGGGTACAATACCCGTCCCACCCCTTTCGCCGAGCCGGACATGGGTCTTCTCGCCAATCGTGCCGTCCGGCTGGTTCGCTCCCCCGTCCGGATCATCTCCCGCCGCCCGCTCGTCTCGCTCGTCGTGTTCGCCTTGGTCGTGGCCGGGTTGGCC
>CANJKY010000468.1 GCA_947474875.1 Gemmataceae bacterium | reverse complement strand
CTCAGCACACGCGACCATCACTTCTTCCCCTCTTTCTTCAGCAGGTATTTCTCCAGGAACTCGTTCGCCTTCAGGGCCGTCTCCTTCGCCGTGTCACCCTCCCACCCGTGCCCCTTCCACTTCACCGGGTAGAGTTCCGCTTCCGCTCCCGCGTCCTTCAGCTTCGCCAGCAGCCGCTCGGAGTGGATGATCGGCACCATCAGGTCCAGGGTGCCGTGGATCATGAGCACCGGCGGGGCGGCCTTGCTCACGTACTCGATCGGCGACGCCCGCCTGTAACACTCCGGGTTGGTCAGGCACTCCTTGCCCAGGAACGGCACCATGAATGCCTTCTCCACCCCGGCCGTCTCGGTGAACAGGCTCATGTCCGTCGGACCGAAGAAGTCGATCACGCACTGCACCTTGCTGGACACATTCGGATACAGAGTGCCGTCCAGCCCGGCGTCCTTGTCGGTCAGCCCGAGCATCAGGGCGATGTGCCCGCCGGCGGAGAAACCAAGGGCGGCGAACCGGTTCGGGTCCAGGTCGTACTTCTTGGCGTTCGTGCGGAGGAACCGCACGGCCGTCTTGGCGTCCTCGATCTGGGCTGGGAACTTGTGCGTCGGGGCCAGCCGGTAGCTGACCGTCACCGCCGCGTACCCCCGCTGTGCCATCTTCTGCAGGATGGTGAGATCCTTGTTCCCGTCCCGCCCGCCGGGATGCCAAATGTTCGGGTACGTCAGATCTTTGCGGTTGCCGATCACCCACCCGCCGCCGTGGAAGCAGATGATCGTCGGGTGCGGGCCGGGGGTGGTGGGCAGCACCAGATCGAGTTGCAGTTTCTCCCCGCCGACGGTGGCGTAGGTCACGTCCGCGATCGTCTTGGTCGTAGCCGACGTGATGGGCGGCAGCGGTTTGGACTCCGGCGGGGCGGCCATCAGAACGGCAATGGCAGCGGGGAGCAGCAGCATCGTCACCCTCCTCAACGGGTCAGACCCACAAGCGCGGAATTCTACCCGATCCGGCACACCGGATACAGATGGAGTTCCACCGCCTCTCACCGCCCGCTTACAATTCCCCGGTCGATCTCGTCCGGAGTGTCACCATGCGGCTCGCGCTCTTCACCGTCGGGTTGTGCGGCTGGCTGGCCGCGGTCGGCTGTCAGCCGGCGGTCTCGTCCGCCGACCCGCCCAAGGAGCGGACGCAGTTCGGCGAGGACCGCGCGCCCAAGCCAGACGACCCGAAGTCGAAGCCGGCCGAGGGCAAATCGGCGTTCGACAGCGACCGTGCGATCAAATACCTAAAACTGGTGTGCGACATCGGCCCGCGGGTGAGCGGCACCGACGGCATGACGAAGCAGCAGGACCTGCTGGTGAAGCACTTCGAAGGGTTGGGCGGGAAGGTCACGAAACAGGAGTTCCAAGGGTCGCAGAAGAGCCAGGCGAAGAAGGTGGGCATGACCAACCTGATCGTGTCGTGGTTCCCGGAGCGGAAGGCCCGCATCATCCTGTGCTGCCACTACGACACCCGCCCGGCGGCCGACCAGGAGGGCGACAAGCGGAACTGGGCGAAGCCGTTCGTGAGCGCCAACGACGGCGCGTCCGGGGTGGCGTTCCTCATGGAGCTGGCCCACCAGTTGAAAGACTTCCCGACCGGCGTCGGGGTGGACTTCGTGCTGTTCGACGGCGAGGAGTGGGTGTTCACCGGCCCGGAGGGTGACGACACCTACTTCCTCGGCTCGACGCACTTCGCCCAGGAGTACAAGAAGGCGGAGAAGACGCGGCCGCACACGTACACGGCGGCCATCCTGTTCGACCTGTTCGCCCACGACGGGGCGAAGCTGAAGGTCGAGGACTACTCGTGGCAGTACGCCAACAAGCTGGTGCTGGAGGTGTGGGGGGTGGCCGATCAGGTGAAGGCCAAGTCGTTCCAGTTCACCCGCGGGTTCAACCGCTCCACCGCCGTGCAGGACGACCACCTGCCGCTGCTCAACGTCGGCATCCCGGCCGTCGACGTGATCGACTTCGACTACGAGCACTGGCACAAGCTGAGCGACACCCCGGATAAGGTGTCGCCCAAGCAGTTGGGCGAGGTGGCCCTGGTCATCACCACGTGGATGAAGGGGCTGAAGGGGGAAAAGTAACAACCTCCTCATCTCGTCTTGTGACGACCCTCCCCCACGGATATACGCCCCAGGGTCGCGGGATCCGGGGGGAGTTCCGTTGCGGCGGTCGGCGTTGCTGTTGCTGTCCGGGTGCGCGCTCGCCGGCTGCTCGCGGTCGTACTACCGCCAGCAGGCCGACGCCGAAACGTACCCGATCGTGTCGCAGCGGGTGCTGTCCCCGGCGTTCGACATCGGCCGCACCCGCCTCGAACCCGCCCCCAACTCCCGCCTCGCCGACCCGTTCAACCCGGACGCCACCCCGAAGCCGCCCGACGACCCGGCCGCCGCCGTGTTCATGGCCAACCCGTACCGCTTCCGCGGGGCGCGGACGTGGGGCCGGTACGGATACGCCGATGCGATCGAGCCGCCGGGGTGGGAAGAGGCCCTGGCCCTTAGGGCGAACGGCACCCTCAAGCTGGACCAGAACTCGTCGGTCGAAATCGCCCTGGCGAACAGCCGCGAGTACCAGACGGCGCTGGAGGACGTGTACCTCTCCGCCCTCGCCCTGACGCTCAACCGGTTCGAGTTCGACAGCCAGTGGTTCGCCGTGCAGGGGGTGAACTACGCCCGCGTCGGGGCGAGCAGCCTGCCCACCGAGTCGAACACCCTGACCACCGACGGCCGGGCCGGGTTCACCCGCAACCTGGCCGCCGGCGGGCAGCTGCTGGCCAACTTCGCCAACAGCTTCGTCTGGGAGTTCACCGGCAAGTCGCAGTTCGTCACAGGCAACTTCGGGTTCCAGTTCATCCAGCCGCTGTTGCGGAACTTCGGCCGGGACGTGCGGCTGGAAGGCCTCACCCAGGCCGAGCGGAACACGCTGTACTCCGTCCGCGAGTTCGCCCGGTTCCGCAAACAGTTCTGGGCGCGGACGGCGGTGCAAAGCGGCGGGTATCTGGACCTGCTGCTCCAGGTGCAGCTGGTGCGGAACGCCCGCGAGAACCTGAAGGCCCAGCAGCGGAACTACGACGACATCCAGTCGCAGTACCAGGGGAACAAGAAGTCGGTGGTGGAGGTGGACCAGGCGTTGCAGGGGTTGCTCGGCGCCCGACAGCAGATCCTGGACACCGAGATCGGGTTGCAGAACTCGCTGGACCAGTTCAAAATCGTCCTCGGGCTGCCGCCCCGCCTGCCGGTCGAACTGGACGACCGGCCGCTCGACCAGTTCGTCGTCGTCGCCCCGGACACGGAGAAGCTGCGGGACGAGGTGGAGCAGTTCCGCCTCGCCCGGAACAAGGAAGAGGGTGCGGTGCCGGATGCGGAATCCCTGCGCCGGTCGTTCGACGATCTGGCAAAGCTGGCTGAACAGGCCGAATCGGCCGTCCGCCAGGCCGAGTCGGACCTAAAGTCGTGGCAGCCGTTACTGGACCGCCCGGTCCGCCCCGGCGACGACCCGGAAGCCCGCGAGCGGGCGGCAGCTACCTACCGCCAGGCGGCCGGGTTCCCGGAGGAGGGGCGGAAAGCGCTGAAAGATTTGGCCGCCGCCGTCGTCAGACACAGGGCGGAGCTGCGCGACGACACCCGCAAGCCGGCCTGGGAGGCGCTGGTCAAGGACACGAAGGCCCTGACCGAAGTCGTGGACAGCGCCATCGCGGCCCAGTCGCTGGCGCGAATTTTCCGGATCGAGCTGCCGGCGGTGGACCCGGACGAGGCGACGGCCATCGGCTACGCCAAGCAGAACCGGCTCGACCTGCAAAACCAGCTGGCCCTGGTGACGGACGCCTGGCGGAAGGTGATCGTGGCAGCCAACGCCCTTCAGTCCGGCCTGTCGGTAACGGCCGGGGCGAACCTGCTCACCGCCCCGGACGCCCGCCACCCGTTCGACCTGAGCAACGACGCCAGCCGGTACGCCGTCGGCTTGCAGTTCGAAGGACCGCTGAACCGGCTGGCCGAGCGGAACCAGTACCGGGCGGCGCAGATCAGCTACCAGCGGGCGCGGCGGGCGTACATGGCCCTGTCCGACCAGATCGAACAGCAGGTGCGGCTGAACCTGCGGTCGCTGCGGCAGTCGCGGACCAGCTTCGAGATCAGCCGCCAGCGGCTGATCGCCGCCGCCCGGCAGGTGGAGAACGAGCGGGCGCAGCAGGCCGCCCCGGCGGCCGCACAGCCGCGGGGCGGGCAGAGCCGGGACAGCACCCTGAGCACCCTCCAGGCGCTGGCCAACCTGAACTCCGCACGGAACGACCTGGCCGGGACGTTCATCCG
>CANJKY010000467.1 GCA_947474875.1 Gemmataceae bacterium | reverse complement strand
TCTCCGACCCGGAGAGGGGGAGAAAAGCCATCTTCTCCCCCTCTCCGGGTCGGAGAGGGGGCCGGGGGGTGAGGACTTTGCTCCCCAACTCCAACACGTCTGTCACCCATGCCGGCACCTGGTCGGCCCGCGACACCAGCACCAGCCGCTGCCCGCCCCGCACCAACTCGCCGAGCAACTCGCCCAGTTCCGCCCGGCCGGACACGTCCAGTCCGGCGAACGGGTCGTCGAGCACCAGCAGGTGCGGGTGCGCGAGCAGCCCGCGGGCCAGCCGCGCCCGCCGCGTCTGGCCGTTCGACATCTTGAGCAGTTTCAGGTCGAGCAGCGGGGCGATGCGGAGACGGTCGGCGACGGCGAGCAACTCCGCATCCGACACCGGCTGGTTGGCGGTCAGGTACTCCCGCAGGGTCGGGCAGTCCGGGTCGTCGCCGAACTCGAACCGCTGCTGGTAGTAGAACCGCTCCGGGGTGAACAGGCGGGAGTGTTCGCGGAACGGCACGAACTGCACCACCCGGCGGAGGTCCGGCGTGGGGAAGCGGTGGAGGAACTCGCCGTCGGCCACCGACAGCTTCCCGGCCAGCGCTTCCGCCAGCGTCGTCTTGCCGCACCCGGTCGGGCCGATCACCGCCCACGTTTCACCGTCACGCACCGCCCAGTTCAAACCCCGGACGACCGGGGTGTCGCCCCGGCGGAGGGTGGCGTGGCGGAACTCGAACAGCGGCGTCGTCACCGGATCACGGCGGTGCGGGCGGAGGTGTGGCAGCGGGCGGCCAGCCAGTCGGCGGCGGACTCGCGGGTCCAACCGGCGGCGGTGGCGAAGCGGACGGATGCGGTGAGGTGGCCGCACAGGTGTTCCGTCACCCCGTCGCCCAGATCGACGGCACACGGGGTCGCGGTCGGGTCGTTCCCCACCGCCGGCCAGCAGCAGGTGACGGCGTCGGCGGCCTCGTGCCACGCCGCTTGGCCGAGGGCGGCGATCCGCACCTCGCCAAGTTCGGCGGCGACGAACGCCCGCGCCTCGGCCGCGGTCATGGCCAGCGGAAAGCGGATTTCGACCAGCTCGCGGCCTGCGTCGCCGTCGTGGTAGCAAAGCTCGATGTCGGCCCGGTCGATCAGCGGTTCGCGGACGAGGTGGGGGCGGCGGTCGGGGGCTACCGGGTTCAACCGCGCAAGTGGGCGATCGCCCTCGACCGTCCACGGGGCGTCGTCGAGCGCCGCCCACAGGCTGGCGAAGTACGATTCGTCCGGCGGCGGGCCGATCACCACCCACGAGCTGGCGAGCCGGGCGGCGTCGCGGAACTGGTCGTCACCCGACTCGGCCACCCATACGAGGCGGTCGAACCGCGGGGTGGCTTCGGGGTGTGAGGCGGTGAGGAATGGGTCGAACCCGACGGCGGCCGGCGGACCGACCACCACCCGCACCGCGTCCTTCGCCTCGGCGGACAGCGCGGGCGGACGGGCGTCGAGGGCGGCCAACTCTTCGCGGAGTTGGTTGACAGGTTCGCACGTCCCGTTGCGGCTGGCACGCAGGCAGTCGAGCCGACCGCCGAGTTCGACGGTCAGTTCCTCCCGGCGGGCGGCGATCAGCCGGTCTCGCCCGTCCCGGAACGCGGCGTCCGGCTCCGGCGGGCGGGTGGTGTCCAGCTCCCGCAATCGGATTTCGAGTGCGGCAATCCGGGCGGCGTCCGCCTCGCCGTTCTTACCCCCGCTGAACAGCCGCTTCAGAAACCCACCGGCCGGGTGCGGGTGCGCCCGCAGGTCGGCAAGCTCTTTCTCCGCCGCCGCCCGCTGCTGCTGGTGGTCCAGCCAGCGGGCCTCGTTCGCCGTCCGCTCGGCGGTCAGACCGCGGTACGCCTCGGTCGCTTCCACCTCGGTCGTGACCCGCTCAGTCAGCCGGTCGAACTCGGCCTTCACCGCGTCCTCCTCCGCCGTCAGCCGGTCGGCGTGTTCGGCTGCGGCCAGCCGCTCGCGGAGCCGGTCACACCGCACGGCCCGTTCGCCGGCGGCCAGCGTGGCGGCGGTTCGCCCGGCCGACGCGGGCGGCAGGCCGCCCTCCCCGGCCCCCACGGCCCGCCCCAGCCGGTCCGCAAGGTGGGGGAGTCGTGCGATCAGGTCGTCCGGACGGCTGGTCACGACCAGCACCCGCTGCCCGTGACCGACGGCCGCGGTCACCAGGTCTGCCACGGCGGCCATGTGGTTCGTCGGCGACACGTCCAGTAGGAACAGGTCGGGGCAGGCGGCGGCGGCGGTGACGGCTACCGGGAAGCGGGCGACGGGGATGTCGAACGCCGGACGTCCGCCGGACGTCAATTCGGCCAGCCGCTGGGCCAGCGGATCGGGGGCGACGCCCGCCCATTCCCGCCCATCGGCGGGGTGTGAGACGACAGGCTGAATCAGGACACGCGACACGTCGGGCGGGGGAACCGGGGTTGGGGATGGGTCGAAGAGCCGGGGCGCCGGATCGAAGTACGCGGCGGATTCCACGCGGACAGTCGGGGCCGGTGCGAACCTGTCCGGATGGACCGGCCGGTCTGTCATTCGAAAACCCGCCAACGGAACGCGAGCGCTGTCATCGGCTGGTATGCGATTCCAGGGCCAAGCGCGGACGCCACCAGGGGAAACGGGTGTATGCCGAGTATAGACGCACAATTCGCCCCGGGCTATCACCCACCCAAATATTCATGAACTTGCGGGGATCGGCTGTCAAAGGAAAAACGTATGTGGGCGGCGGATTCCACCGACTCCCGGCGGGAAGTCAGTCGCCCGTGACCCACCCCCCGCCGCGGTTCCGCCACCCCTCCGCCCAGTGGCGGAACGCCACCCGGTCGTGCTCGCGGGCGGCGATGTGGTGGGCGGAGAGCGCCTCAACCGCCGGCCGGCACCGCTCCCACAGATCGGGGTGAACCCGCCGCAGGTGGGCGGCGAACTCGTCCAGGTGAGCCAGTGCGGTGACCGCGTCGTTGAACCGGCCGAGCGCCTCCTGCACCTCCTTCAGCCGTGGGTACAGGTCGTCCCCCACCCCCGGCGGCAGCCAGTCATCCAGTACCTCGGCGGTGTACCGCACCCGCTTGGCCGCGATCCGCACCCGGTGCAGGTCGGCGTCGGTGGTGATGTCGGCCGTCACCGCCGCGGTCAACTCCGCCGTCCGCTCGGTGAGCAGCCGGCGGACCAGTTCGCCCAGCGTCCGCCCCTTCGTGTCGCGGGGCCGGCGGACGGCTTCCCGCACCTCGGTGCGGAGTTGTTCGATCGCCACCAGGTGATCTTGCGCCAGTTCGTCCAGGGCCGCCTGGGCCGCGTGCCGCCTGGCCGCCGCCCACCCGAGTACCGCGTCCAACCCCGGCCGCTCCGCCTCCGGCCGGCCCACCGCCCACGCTCCCACCCCCGCGGCGAACACGTCCCAATCGCGAGCACTGCCGGCCGCCCGGCGGACGGAGCGCAACTCCCGCTTCGCCTGTCGGTAGACCCGCCGCGGCAGGTACTCGGCGAACGCCTCGACCGCCGCCACCGCCCGTCGCACCTCGACACGCAGTTTGTGGACGAGTTCTGGGTCATCGGCCGCCGGCGCGACCGCGCGGGTCATCCGCTCCCGAACCCCCTTCAACCGGGCCGAGAGAACCTGCCGGGCGGCCTTCGCCGGCCGAGGACGGGTTGGTTCGGACTGTTCCACCGCCGCCGTCCTGAAACCGGGGGAAGCGGACCGGGGCATCTTACCCACCGGCGGGGTTGAAATCCCGAACCGCGGGTCGAAAGATGGGTCTATTCCCCCACTCACCCCCGGAGAGCGGTCGTGCAGAAGACCGAAGTGCGGATCGTGGCCGGGTCGCTCCGCGGGCGGAAACTGACCGTGACCGTTCACGAGGGGCTGCGGCCGACCCCGCAGATGGTGCGGGAGGCGTTGTTCAGCATCCTGGGCGACGCCGTGCCCGACCGCCCGTTCTACGACGTGTTCGCCGGCACCGGGGTGGTCGGGCTGGAGGCGGTCAGCCGCGGGGCGGCGTCCGCCCGGTTGGTCGAGCGGGACGCGAAGCTGGCCGCCGACATCCAGAAGGCGGCCGACCGGTTCGGGGTGGCCGACCGGGTCCAGGTGCTCCGCGCCGACGGGTACCGCTGGGCCGAGCGGTGGGTGCCGACCCCCGGCCAGCCGGTGACGGTGTTCCTCAGCCCGCCGTTCCCGGACCTGAGCGGGGCGAAACTGACCGAGTTCCTCACCCTGGCCGGCACCCTGTGGGCGAAGATGCCGGACGGGTCGGTCCTGGTGCTCCAGGTGGAGACGGGGTTCCCGCTGGGCGAGGTGCCGGACCCGGCGGCGTGGGACGTGCGGACCTACGGGCGGAACGTGCTCATG
>CANJKY010000466.1 GCA_947474875.1 Gemmataceae bacterium | reverse complement strand
TCGGCGGCGGTCAGCCGCCACGCCCGCAGCGTCCGCTCCGCCCGGTCCACCGCCACCCGGTCGGCCTCCACGGCCCGCTCGGCGTCCCGAACGCTCCGCTCGGCCGTGCCGCCCTCCTTGTACAGGTCGCTCAGCCGGACGAGCGCCTTCGCGTCCGCCGTCAGTTTGGACACCGCGTCCACCAGCTCGCTCTTCTTCTCGCCCAGGTCCTTGCTCCACACCACCGCCAGCAACTGCCCGGCCTTGACCGTGTCCCCCACCTGGATGGGACGGGTGACGAGCGACACCGCCTGGGTGGACAGCGAGCCGGCCGCCGGCACCTCGGCGGCGCCGAGTTCGACCACCTCGCCGGCGAACCGGGCGTGAACCCGTTGGAGGGTGTTGTTGTCCACGGCCAGGCAGCCGGTGAACGCCGGGAACTGGCCCGCCCGGGCGGGGGCGACGGCGGCGGTCTTCAGCTTCAGCCGGTCGGCGAGCACGTCGGGTACGGCAATGCGGTCGGCGTCCAGGCGGGTGATCTTCTCCGCTTGAGGGGGGGCGACGGTGGGCACGGTCGCCGACACGTGCTGGGTCTGACTGTGCGCCACCCACGCCGCCGACCCGCCGGCCCCCACCACCACGGCCGACAGGATGAGCACCCGGCCCACCCGCCACGCCCTCAGGATCGCCGCCCGCATGATGCTCCCTCTCGGTGGTGCCGGGCTTACTTCTTGGTCGTCGGGTTCGGCACGTCGATCTTCTTCACCTCCAGGCGGGCTTCCAGCTTCTCGCCCAGCTTGCCCTCCTTCACCTTGTCCACGTGTACCGTGACTGCCTCCCCCGCCTTCACCGCCGACAGGTCGACGGCCTTCCCGCTGACCGTCTTCACCACCACCTTGTCCGCCAACGGGTACGTCACCTCGACGTGCTTCACCCCCAGCTTCGGCACCACCCCGCGGCGGCTACGGCTGACCCCGGTCTGCTGCACCTCCGGCACCTTCAGGGTGATGGACTTGTCGTCCACCTTCACCACCTCGCCGGTCACATTGCCGACATGCGAGGTGGCGGTGTACGTGTTCGGATCGGCTTTCTTGTCGTCGGCGCAGATGGCCGGGGCGAACAGGCCGGCGGCAGCGAGCACAAGGAGGCGGTTCATGGGTGTCACTCGGGGAGAGCCGGTCTGTGGGGGATTCGCCCCGGCCCGGGGCGGGAGGGTCAGCGGTGACAGTGACGGCGGTGGTGGTCGGCCGATGGGGTCTCCGCGGCGACTGCGATGCCCCCGGTGGCCAACAGCAGGGCGGGGAGCAACTTCGTGGTCACGACACATACCTGGGGCGAGTACAGAGCCGAACGACATCGAAGGCACGACCCGTGCCATGTCCGAAATAACTTGCAAGCCCGCATTTCAGAGAGATTGCGCTGAGCGGATCGGGCGAGGTGGTCGAACTTTGACCACCGACAGGGGTTGTGAAGTGAAGGTGGTCGAAATTCACTCAACCGGTTCCGGATCCGAACTGACCGTCCGCTCAACGTGAAGGCCGAGCGCCCGCAGTTTCGTCCGCAGGGTGCCGCGGGTGATGCCGAGCGCCTCGGCCGCCTTCACCTGGTTGCCGCCGGTGCGGGCGAGAACGCGGGTGAACAGTTGCCGTTCCATGAGCGACAGGCACTCGGCGTATAGGTCTCGGCTGCCGGCGTCGAACCGCTCGCCCACGAACCGATCCCAGTCGAGCGGATCACGGGGGGCAGTGGCGGCCGGGTCAACGGGGTCGATCGGGGTCGGCCGCGGCTTGCCGGTCACCGCCGGCGGCAGGAAGTCGGGCAGCAGCACGTTCCCGCTCATCCGCAGCAGCGCCTGCTTCAGCACGCTCTGGAGTTCCCGCACGTTCCCCGGCCAGCGGTGCGCCCGCAGGGCGGCCCGCGTGTCCGCCGGCAGTACCACCCCCGGCTTGTTCAGCTCGCGGGCGAACCGGGCGACGAAGTGGTCGGTGAGCAGGTCCAAGTCATCGCCCCGGTCTCGCAACGGCGGCAGGTCGATGGCGAACACGTTCAGCCGGAAGAACAGGTCTTTGCGGAAGGTGCCGGCGGCGGTCATCGCCTCCAGGTCGGCGTTGGTGGCGGCGATCAGTCGCACGTCGGTGGCCACCGTCTCGCTGCCGCCCACCCGCTCGAACCGCTGGTCCTGGAGCACTCGCAGCAGCTTCGCCTGCGCGAGCGGGGCCATCTCCCCGACCTCGTCCAGGAACAGGGTGCCGCCGTGGCACTGCTCGAACTTGCCGATCCGCTTGCGGTCCGCCCCGGTGAACGCCCCCCGCTCGTGCCCGAACAGCTCGCTCTCCAGCAGGTGCTCCGGGATGGCCGCGCAGTTGATCGCCAGGAACGGCCGGTCCTTCCGCGGCGAGTGCTGGTAGATGGCCCGCGCCACCAGCTCCTTGCCGGTGCCGCTCTCCCCGCGGAGCAGCACGGTGGCGGCGGTGCCGGCCACCCGCCCCACCTGCTTGTACACCTCCTGCACCGCCGGGCAGCGGCCGACCATGGCGTCGGCCGTGTCCGGCACCTCCGCCGACTCGGACAGCACCGCCGGCACGTGCATCAGCCGGCCGCTGTCGCCCGCCCGCCGCACCACCTCCTTCAGCTCGTCGTACCGCAGCGGCTTGAGCAGGTAGTCGAACGCCCCCCGCTTCATCGCCTCGATGGCCAGCTCGGTGGTGCCGTGCCCGGTGATCAGGATGACCGGGGTGCGGGCGTCGAGCTGTTGGATGGCGTCGAACGCCCGCAGCCCGTCGGCGTCCGGTAGGTGGACGTCGAGCACCACCACGTCCGGCCGGTCGGCGGCCATCTGTTTCAGCCCGTCGGCGGCGGTGCGGGCGGTGGCGGTGTCGTACTCGGGCGGGTGGAACGCCTTCTGGAAGGCGTGCCGGATGCCCGCCTCGTCGTCGATGAGCAGCAGCTTCGGCATGGGGGTAGTTTACCCGATCGGCAGCCGCAGGGTGAACCGCGCCCCGCCGCCGGGCGGGTTCTCCCCGCGGATGGTGCCGCCGTGGTCCTCGGCGATCCGCTGGCACACCACCAGCCCCAGCCCGGTGCCGGTCTCCTTGCCGGTGGCGAACGGCTCGAACAGCCGCGGCAGCATGTCGGCCGGGATGCCCGCCCCGGTGTCGGCCACCACGATCTCGACCGCCTCGGCGGTTCGCTCGACCGCCACCGTCACCCGCCCGCCGGTAGGCATGGCGTCGGCCGCGTTCAGCAGCAGGTTCACCAACACCTGCCGCACCTGCTCGCGGTCGGCGGTCAGTCGCCCGCCGCCGGCCGGCACCACCACCTCGGCCGTGATACCGGCCTGCTCGAACCGCCCGCGGCACAGGGCCACCGCCTCCCGCAGCAGGGGCGGCAGGTCGAACGTACTCCGCTCCAGCTTCGGCGGGCGGGCGAACGCCAGGAACGTCTGGAGGGTGTACTCGATGCGGTGCAGTTCCTGCTCGATCAGGTCCAGATCGTCGGCCGTCAGCCCGCCGGCGGCCGGGTCCTTCCGGCCGGTTTCGAGCAGCAGGATGGCGGAGGTGAGTGGGTTGCGGACCTCGTGCGCCACCCCGGCCGCCAGTTGGCCGACGGCCGCCAGCCGCTCGGCCCGTCGCACCTCCCGCTCCTGCTCGTTCAGCCGCTGAACGGCCAGCTCCACGCGCCGCACCAGGTCGTCCGTCCCGTCGCCGCCCTGGACCTCCACCGCCGGCAGTTGGCGGCCGAGCAACTCGGACGCCCCTTCCACCCGCACCAGGAACTGCTGGATGGTCCGCCGGAGCCGCCGGGCCAACCCGAACCCGAACACCAGCCCGGCCACCGCCCCGAGCAGCCCGACCGCCGCCAGCCCCCACGCCATCCGCCGCACCGTCTGCCGGTGCGACCCCTCGGACGCCGCCAACTCCCGCCCGTTGTACGCCCGCAGGTCGTGAACCGCCGGCTGGGTGTGCGCTCGCAGGAAGTCGGCCAGCTCAGCCGCCGTCGCCCCGGCCCTGCGGCGGGCGTGGTAGTCGGCCAAACTGGCCTTCACCCCCGCCACCAGTTCCCGCTCGCGGGCCTTGTCGGCGAACCGCTCGATCTCGGCCAGGTCGGCGTCGGCCTGCTCGTGCAGCGGCGCCACCTCACTCGCCCCGCGGGTGTGGGAGGTGATCAGGCGGTCCAGGGTGACGTCCAGGTTGATCGCCGCCCCGCGGCTGCCGATGTCCTCCGACAGCAGGTCGGCGGTCCGCGACTGGTCCAGGTAGAGGGTGACGGCCACGGTCCCGCTGACCGCCAGGACCAACAGGCTGAACACGATGGACAGCGCGAGAAAGCGACGGGGGTAGGTGTGCAAGGGCATGCGGTGAGTGTAC
>CANJKY010000465.1 GCA_947474875.1 Gemmataceae bacterium | reverse complement strand
GGCGTAATAGCGAACGGCGGGACGCGGCGTCAAGTGGAAGCGGGCGAACGTTGCATCTTCAGAGTGGTAGGCACACTCCGTGTGCCGTTCTTCACCACGAAGAACGGCACACGGAGTGTGCCTACCACACAAAGAGGTGGGTCACTTGCCCGGCGGGGCGACGGTCGGCATCTGCTGCGGGACAGACGGCAGGCTCGGCAGCGGCAGCGGGAATTTCTTCTCCGGCTCGGCCGACGTCGGCGGCGCCACCGTCTTCTTCTCGTCCGGCGGCGACGCGGCGGGCACGTCCAGCTTCGGCGGGTTCACCGGGGTGTCGATCTTGGTCGGCATCCGCTGCGGCACCCCCGGCGGCGGGGCGACCGTCACCGGCGGGGTCGGCTGGCTGACCGGTGTGCCGGACTTGGCCAGCGGCGGCTCGGCCGACTGCTGGAACGGCGTAGCCTTGCCCGCCGGCCCCTGGGTGATCGGGCGGAACGTCGCGTCCGTGCCGTTCACCGGCGTCTTCGCCGACACCGACGGCGGGGGCGAACTCGGCCTGGAAGCCAGCTTCGCCAGCGGCGGCTCGGCCGTCTGGGTGCTGGCGTTCCCCGCCGACACCTTGTACCCGTTCAGCCCGTACTGCCACAGGGCCGACTTGGCCGCCGCCCGCACCGCCTTGTCCGGGTCGCCCGCCTCGGCCGACTCCAGCGCGGTGGCGGCGGTGGTGTACACGGTGCGGTACCCGCCCAGCGTCTCCGCCGCCTTCGCGCGGATGTCCGGCGACGGATCTTTCTGAAGGCTGTAGACCAGCGCGGTCACCACCTCGGGGCTGGTCCGCGGGTCGTGCCCCGCCAACTCGCCCACCGCCGCCTTCCGCCGGTCCACGTCCGGGTCCGACTGCACGGCGGCCACCAGTTGCTTGATGCGGGCGGACGGGTCGGCCTTGGCCGCCGCCGGCTGGGCCTCCGGCGGCTTCTTCTTCTTGAACAGGCCTAGGCCGAGGTCGATGGCCGGGGCGGGCGAGGTGGTGGCGGCGACGGACGCGGCGGCGAGCGCGGCGGCCAGGCGGCGGTTCATGTCGGAATCCTCCCAGAGCGGACCGGGCGGTTGCCGCCCGTGTTCAGGGATCGTCCGGCCGAATCCGTTCTTGCCGTCGTTTCCTCGGTCGGAAGGGGCGAGGGGGCCGGCCGGGGCCGGCACGGTCGATTCAGCCGCGCCGACAACCCCAACCGTCACCCGGTCACGTCAAATAGTTTACGGGAACAATGCCGGTCGCGGCGACATTTCCGGTCGGGGAAAATCCGTACTCGCTGTATCATCGGGGGTCGCCGCTCCACCTCCCGCGAGACTCGTCATGAACCGCCGCAACTTCCTGTTCGCCTCGTCCGGGGCCGCCGCCGGCACCCTGCTCGTGCCCGGGTTGGCCGACGCCGCGGACGCGGACAAGTCCCCATATGCCGGCAGCGGGCTGGTCACCGGCACGCCGAAGCCGCTGCGGCACAAGGAGGTGCCCGGGTTCCTGTCCGCCGCCCAGATCGCCCCGCACCACACCGCCCACTACGGCGGCGCGCTCAAGGCGTTCGCCGGCGCGGAGGCGAAGTTCGAGGAGAGCTTCGCCAAGGGCACGGCCATCGACCCGGCCGCGTTCGAGCGGCTGAAGCAGATTCAGTCCAGCCGCGGGAACAGCGTCATCCTGCACGAGCTGTACTTCGACGGGCTGGCGGTCAAGCCGGCGAACCCGGCCGAGGGCGTCCGGGCGGCGGTGGAGAAGCGGTTCGGGTCGGTGGACAAGTGGTGGGCCGACTTCGCCGCCAGCGCCAAAGCCGCCGCCGGGTGGGCCATGCTGGTCGTGCATCCGGTGAATGGCCGGCTGTACAACGTGGTGAGCGACGAGCACGCGCAGGGGCCGCTGTGGCTGACCGCCCCGCTGGTGGTGATCGACGTGTACGAACACGCCTTCTACATCGACTACCAGAACAAGAAGGCCGACTACGTGGACACGTTCCGCAAGTTCATCGACTGGGCGGAGGCCGACCGCCGCTACCGGGCGGCGGTGAAGGGATGACCCGGTAGGGTGGTTTCGCGCAACTGGGGGTGTCGATGAGCGGGGCGGCGGAACGCGAGTACGTACTCGGCACGCACGACGAGGAACTGGCCCGGCTCGGGCTTCAGCACAGGGTGTGGCGGCCGACCGCCCTGGCCTGCTGGCACCGGGCGGGGATCACCGTCGGCTCCCGCGTGCTGGACGTGGGCGCCGGCCCGGGCTTCGCGGCGGTGGATCTGGCCGAGATCGTCGGGCCGACCGGGCGGGTGGTGGCAGTCGAGTTGTCGAGCCGGTTCGCGGCCGCCGGCCGGCAGGCGTGTGCCGCCCGCGGGCTGACCCACGTTGAGTATCACGAACTCGACCTGATGCAGAACGACTTGCCGGACGGCGGGTTCGACGCCAGTTGGTGCCGGTGGGTGGCGTGCTTCGTGCCGTCGCCGCGGGCGCTGGTGGCGAAGGTGGTGGCCGCCCTGCGGGTGGGCGGGGTGGCCGTGTTCCACGAGTACGCCGACTACGCCAGTTGGCGGTTCTCCCCGCGGCTGCCGCTGCAGGAGGAGTTCGTTCAGAAGGTGATGACTAGCTGGCGGGAGAGCGGGGGCGAACCGGACATCGCCTTGGCGCTGCCGCCGCTGCTGACCGAGGCCGGGTGCGTGGTGCGGGAGGTCACCCCGCGGGTGTTCACCGGCCGGCCGCGGGACCACCTGTGGCAGTGGCCGGCGACGTTCCTGAACGTGAACCTGGTCCGGATGCGGGACCTCGGGCAGGTGACCGCCGAGTGGGCGGACGCCGCCCGGCAGGAGTTCCGCACCGCCGAGGCGAACCCGGACGCGCTGGTGGTCACGCCGCTGCTACTGGAGATCATCGCCGAGCGGGTGCGGTAGGTATTTGGTGAACCGCGGGCGTCAGCGCGTGGGTTCTGAACACACCCGGCGGGCTGACGCCCGCGGTTCACCCAGGCGACTCACGCCGCCGGTTCACCTGGCACGCTCCGCCAGGCGCTCGGCCAACTCGCGGATGTGAGTCTGCCCCATCGGGCCGTCCTCCAGCTTCGCTAGCAGGTCCGGCGGCACCGCCGCCAGCCCGCCGAACGCCCCGCACAGCGCCCCGGCCATCGCCGACAGGGTGTCGGTGTCATCGCCCAGCGCGAGGCACCGGCCGACCGCCCGGCGGAAGTCGCCCTTCTCCGCCGCGAACAGAGCGATGGCCGTCACCACTGACCGGTGCGCCTGAAGCCCGCTGCCCAGCACCGAATACTGGTCGCCCTTCCGCAGCCCGATGGCCGTGTCCAGCGCCCACGTCATCTCCTCGGTCGTCACCCGCTCCCGCAGCTGTTTCAGGAACGGTCGGCGTTCGACCGTGTCCGCCCGCACCGCCAGCGCCACCGCCAGGGCCATCACCTGCGCCGCCTCGATGCCCACCGGGTGCCGGTGCGTCGGGTGCGCCGACCTCCCGGCCTGCTCCCACACCGCGTCCAGGTCCCGGTGAAACAGCAGCCCGACTGGGGCCACCCGCATCGCCCCGCCGTTGCCCAAAGACCCGCCGGGGAAGTTCGTCTCTGCGACGGCGTTCCAGTCCTCGCCCCGCTGGGCGGCTTCGATGATCTTCCGCGCGCCGCTGCCGTACCCGCGGTTCGGAGTGTAGTGGGCGGCGAAACGGCGGATCAGGTCGTTGGCGTCGATGCGACCGTGTTCGGCCAAGCACTCGGCCACACCGATCATCATCTCGGTGTCGTCGGTGTACCGCATCGGGTCGTTCAGCGGGGTCTGCATGAACTGTTCGGGCAGCCCGTGTTCGGCCAGGATGAACCAGTCGGGCACGCCCTCGAACGGGGCGGCGAAGGCGTCGCCGACGGCTAACCCGAGCAGGCAGCCGGCGAACCGGTCGGCGAGGTCGCGGGCGGGCATGGCGGCACCGGGGGTAAATCGGATGGGCCGGGGTTGAAGGGGGCGTGCCAGGCCGCTACAAAAGTTGTTCTTTTCCGAACCGCGCACACACACGGAGTTTACCGTCATGGCCTACCGCATGTCCACCGCCACCCGGATGGACCGCATCCGGGCGAACGGCAAGATCAGCCGCATCGTGAACGGCCACCTGAAGCGGAAGGAGCGGGCGAACCGCGACAAGAAGATGGCCGAACTGATCCAGAAGGGCACGTTCCCGTACATCCCGTCGGTGCAGACTTGGGTGAGCGAACAACTGGGCAAGCCGTTCACGCAGGTGACCGAAGCCGAGGCGAAAGCCCTGGCGAAGTGAGCTTGTCGAACCCACACCCGGCCGGGGGGAGCCCGCGGGTGTTTAATGGTAACCCCCGCGGCCGCCCGCCCGGGGG
>CANJKY010000464.1 GCA_947474875.1 Gemmataceae bacterium | reverse complement strand
CGGCACACGGAGTGTGCCTACCACTCTGAAGACTACCGCCGGTTCACCGCCTCATCGGTGTTCAGGATGGCCAGCGCCAACTGGGTGGCGGCGGACAGGTCGAGCTTGTCCAGCTTCGCGTCCGGCTTGCCCTCGCCGACGGCCAGAAGTTTGTCCGCCGCTTTCGGGTCGTTCGCGTACTCCGCCCGTTGCTCGTCGAACACCGCCGCCAACAGTGCCACCTCCCTGTCACTGGCTTTCCGGCCGGTCACCAGCCGGAACGCCCACCCCGCCCGCTCGGCGGTCGTCGCCCCGCCGTCGGTCAGCAGCCGCTGACCGAGGAACCGGGCCGCCTCGACGAACTGCGGGTCGTTCAGCAGGGCGAGCGCTTGCAGCGGGGTGCTGGTGGCCTGCCGGCGGGCGGTACACACGCTGCGGTCGGCGGCGTCGAACGTGGTCATCTGCGGGTGCGGGGCGGTCCGCTTGGCGTAGGTGTACAGGCTGCGGCGGTACAGGTCCGCCCCCTTCGACTGCGGGTAGTGCGGGCGGCCCATCGCCTCGTCCCACAGACCGGCCGGTTGGTACGGGTACACGCTCGGCCCGCCCTGCTTCTCCACCAGCAGCCCGGACACGGCCAGCGCCTGGTCCCGCAGCATCTCGGCGGTCAGCCGCCGGGCCGGGGCGCGGGCGAGCAGGTGGTTATACGGGTCCTTCGCCAGCAACTCGGCGTTCACTTTAGACGCCTGCCGGTACGTCGCGGACAGAGCCATCTGCTTGAGCGCGCGCTTCGTGTCCCAACCGTGGGCGATGAAGTCGCGGGCCAGCCAGTCGAGCAGTTCCGGGTGCGTGGGCGGGGTGCCGGTGGTGCCGAAGTTGTCGCTCGTCTCCACCAGCCCCCGGCCGAACATCTGCTGCCACAGGCGGTTGACCGTGACCCGGGCCGTCAGCGGGTGGTCCGGGTGGGTCAGCCACTGGGCCAGTCCGAGGCGGTTGCGGGGTCGGTCGCCGAACGCCGGCAGCGCGGCCGGGGTGTCCGCCGTCACCGCCTCGCCGGGTGCGTCGTAGGCCCCCCGCTTCAGCACGAACGCCGGCTTCGGCGTCGGCTCCTCCTGCATCACCATCACCTCCGGGATCGGCTCGACCAGCTTCCGCTCCTCGTCCCGCATCTTCTCCAGCCCGATGCGGAAGCCGACCGCCAGCCGCGACTCGTGGGCGAAGAAATACTCGAACAGCCCGTCCTTCTGGGCGGCGGTGAGTTTGTCCGCCGGGGTGGTCCAGGCGTCGGCCAGGTCGGGCCGGCCGGCGATAGCGGCCACCTCCAGCGGGGTGAGTTGCTGCCCGAACACCCGGAACTCGTCCACCGCACCGCCCTTGAACCCGGTGTCCCGGAAGCGGTAGCCGATCGCCAGGTTCGGCTCCCCGCCGCCGTAGGTGATGTCCTTGGTCAACTTGTCGCGGAGCACCTCCACCGCGGCCGGTCGGCCGTCCACGTACACCGCCAGCCCGGCCGCCCGGCTCGACCCGTCGTAGGTGAATGCCACGTGCTGCCACTCGTTCGCCGACAGCTTCGCCTTCGTCCGCACCTTGAGCGAGTTACCCGGCCACATGTGGTGCAGGCCGACCGCGACGTGACCGTCTTCGAGCAGCAGTTCGTACCCGCGGCTGCCAGCGTCCACCGGCGCCTTGCTGTGATGCACCACCACCGCCCGCGGGGCGTGCTTACCCGGCGGCCGCACCCACAGGGCGAGGCTGAACGGCTCGGCCCGGTGGAAGTGCCCGACGCCGGGGAACTCGAACCCGTTGTCACCGTTCAGTTCGGCCCCCTTCCCGACCTTCCCGGCGGTCGCCTTCGGTCCGTCGTGCGGTTTGCCGGCCGCCTTCGGGTCGGCCAGGTCGTCGAAGGAGAAGCTGGCGTCCGCGCCCGGCACGGGCGCGTTCCCGGTGCGGTGGTGGGTGAGCCAGGTGTCGAACCCCTTGCGGCTCTCCGCCTTCAGCTTCGCCCCGTAGGCCTCCTGCGCTGCGATATCGGCTCGCAGTTTCGCCAGCTTCTTGTCCTGCTCGTCCGTGCTGAGCAGCAGGGTGGGCACCGGCATGGCGTTCGTGAAGTACGTCGTCTGCCCGCACTCGTCGATGTTCTGGAAGAACGCGAACAGGCGGTAGAAGTCCTTCTGGGTGATCGGGTCGTACTTGTGGTCGTGGCAGCGGCTGCACTCGAACGTCTGGCCCAGGAAGGCGGTGCCGAACGTGGTCACCCGGTCCACCACGTAGGCCACCCGGAACTCCTCCTCGACCACCCCGCCCTCCTCGTTCTGCATGTGCAGGCGGTTGAACGCGGTCGCCAGCCGCTGCTCCTTGGTCGGGTTCGGCCGCAGGTCGCCGGCCAACTGATCCGTCAAGAACTGGTCGAACGGCTGGTTGCGGTTGAACGCGCGGATCACCCAGTCGCGGTACGGCCACATCGGGCGGTGGCGGTCGGACTGGTACCCGTGAGTGTCGGCGAACCGGGCCAGGTCGAGCCAGTCGACGGCCATCCGCTCGCCGTACCGCGGCGACGCAAGCAACCGGTCCACCACCGCTTCGTAAGCGGTCGGCCTGTCGTCCTTCAGGAAGGCGTCGATCTCGGCGAGCGTGGGCGGCAGGCCGGTCAGGTCGAACGTGACCCGGCGGAGCCACGCCTCTTTCGTCGCTTCCGCGGACGGCTTCAGTCCCTCCTTCTCCAGCCGACTGAACACGAACTGATCGATCTCATTCCGAACCTGGAACTTGGAACTTGGAACTTGGTGGAACTGCCGCGCGAGCGGCGTGTACGCCCAGTGCTGGCCCCACTTCGCCCCGGCGTCGATCCACGCCTTCAGCGTCTCCTTCTGCTTCGCCGTCAGGGTGCGGTTCGAGTCCGGCGGTGGCATCACCTCCCCCGCGTCGGCGCTGCTCACCCGCGTGAACAGCTCGCTCTCGCCGCTCTTGCCGGGGGTGAGGACCTTTGCCGCCCCGTCCTTCGTGTCCAGCCGCAGCTTCACCTTGCGGCCCTTCTCGTCCGGCCCGTGGCAGTGGAAGCACTTGTCGGCCAGAATCGGCAGCACGTCGCGGGCGAAGTCCACGTCCGCCCGCACCGCGGGCGGCAGCACGAACAGCAGCAGCACAAGCAGTCGGCGCATGCGGGCCTCGGAAGTGGGCAGACCGGCGGGGAAGATGATTGTACCAAACCGCGGCGGGGCCGTGCTTGCCCTTGTCCGCCGTTCCTGGCGGCGGGTACACTCCCCCTTCCCACCCACCGGGGCCGACCGCTGCGGCATGATCGCCTGGCTGACATCCCTGCCCGACCGCCTCGCCGCCGTCCTCGCCCCACACCTGGGGGCGGTGCGGGTGGGGTGCGCCGCCCTGCTCGTGGTCCTGCTGACCGTCACCGCCGTCCGCTACCTGAAGAAGGTCGACAAGCCGTCCGACGTGGGCACGTACACCCGGTCGGCGTTCCTGCGGTGGAAGCCGCAGGTGGAGGCGCTCGACCGCGGGGAGGACATCTACGACCGCTACCAGTACCCGAACCCGCCAATCATGGCGCTCATCCTGCGGCCAGTCATGCTCGTGCCGTCGCCGGCCGACGCGATGGTGTGGCTGCTGGTGAAAGCCGTCCTCGCCGCCGTCTCGTTCGTGTGGGTGTTCCGCCTCGTCGAATCACCTCATACTCCCCTGCCCGCGCTGGCGAAGTGGGCTGCTATCTGGCTGCCGCTCCACCCCGTCCTCGGCGACCTGTCGCACGGGAACGTGAACATCTTCATCGCCTTCCTGGTGTTCGCCGCCCTCGAACTGTTCCGCCGCCGGCTCGACCTGCTGTCCGGAGTGGTCCTCGCCCTGGCCATCGCGTGCAAGGTGACGCCCGCGCTATTCGTGCCCTACTTCGGCTGGAAAGCCCTGCTCGGCGGGTGGACGACCCGAAGTTGGAGCGGCTTGTGGCGAGGCGGCGGGGCGGTGCTGGCTGGGTGTGCGGTCGGGCTGATCCTGTGGCTGTTCGTGGTACCAGGCGCGGCGCTCGGGTTCGGCCGGAACGTCGAGTTGTTGCACAGCTGGTACGGGCAGATGGTGCGGCCGTTCGTGGTCGAGGGGAAGGTGACGAGCGAACACCCGAACCAGTCCATCCCCGGCGTGGTGTTCCGGCTGCTCACCCACAGCGAGTCGGACACGGTGTACGACGACGACGGCAAGCCGATCCCGAGCGAGTACCGGAACGTGGCGGACATCGGCCCGGCCGGGGCGAGGTGGGTGATCCGCGGGTGCCAGGCGGCGTTCGTGCTGGCGATCGTCTTGCTGTGCCGGGCGAGGGTGTGGGAGGTGCGGCAGGGGCTGGCGGTGGCGGCCGAGTGCGGGCTGATCGTACTCGGCATG
>CANJKY010000463.1 GCA_947474875.1 Gemmataceae bacterium | reverse complement strand
GGGATAGCCTATCACACGGCGGCGTGACCTCGACCCACCCGGAGCCTCACTCATGGCCGACGACGTGACCCCCGAGCTGAAGCAGCAGCGGATGAAGGAGTTCATGAGCCTGCTCCCGCTCACCCTGAACCTGGCCGGCCTGCCCCACAGCGCCCCCGGCACCATCTTCAACGACGGGCAGATGGAGTCCCGGGTCATCAGCATCCGCAACGCGTACAAGCTGGCGTACAAGCTGGTGCGGGAGGTCGGCGAGTCGGGGGTGTGACGACGTGACCCGACCCAGGGCTTCCGCCCTGGGCTACGTCCGACGGCCGCTCCGCGGCGGATGACACACGGTTTCGCCCCGGAGGGGCCGGCGGGTGTAGCCCAGGGCGGAAGCCCTGGGGCATTTTGTACCCTACACTCTCTTTCATGCCTGACCCCGCCATCTCGATCCAGAACCTCCGCGTGCAGTACGGCTCGTTCACCGCCGTGGACGGGCTGTCGCTGGACATCCGCCGCGGCGAGCTGTTCGGCCTGCTCGGGCCGAACGGGGCGGGCAAGAGTACCACCATCCGCGTGCTCATCGGCCAGCGGCGGCCGACCGCCGGCACCGTCACCGTGTGCGGGCACGACGTGGTGAAGGAGTGGGCGAAGATCAAGCCGCTGTTCGGCTACGTGCCGGACCGGGACAACCACTTCGACGAGTTCACCGGCCGCCGCAACCTGGAGTTCTTCGCCGACCTGTACGCCGTGCCGCGGTTGCGGGTGCGGGACTGCCTGCGGATGGTCGAACTGGAGGACGCCGGGAACGTGCCGGTGCGGGGGTACTCGCTCGGCATGCGGAAGAAGTTGCTGCTGGCGCGGGCGCTCCTGCACGAGCCGCCGGTGTTCTACCTGGACGAGCCGACCGCCAACCTGGACATCCACTCGGCCGACGTGGTGCATCGCATCCTGCGGGAGCGGGTGACGGCCGGTGCCACGGTGGTGATGACCACGCACGACATGGGCGAGGTGGAGAAGATCTGCGACCGCGTGGGCATCGTGTGCAAGGGCAAGCTGGTGGCGCTCGACTCCCCGCTGGCGCTGCGGAGCGAACACACCGAGCGGAAGGCGGACGTGATCCTGACCGATCACACCCGCGTGACGGTGGACATGGACGCCGACGCCGACCGGGCGAAGCTGGCCGGGTTCGTCACCGCCGGCACCGTCGCCAGCGTCCGCACCCGCGAGTTCGACTTCCACGCCACCTTCCTGAAGCTGACCGGCCAGAAGTACGAGTGACGCCGCCTACTCCCGGATCGCCTTGGTGAACAACTCCCGCAGCTTCTTCGTGATCGGCCCCTGTTTGCCCGAGCCGACCACCCGGCCGTCCACCTTCGTCACCGCGATCACCTCGGCGGCGGTGCCGGTCAGGAACATCTCGTCCGCCACGTACACGTCGTGCCGCGTCATCGTCGCCTCCTGGAACGGCACCCCCGCCTTCTTCGCCAGGTCGATCACCAGGTTGCGGGTGACCCCCTCCAGGATGCCGGCGTCCGGCGGCGGGGTCTTCAGCACCCCGTGCTTGATGACGAACAGGTTGTCGCCGGTACACTCGGCCACCTCGCCCTTGTGGTTGAGCATGATGGCTTCCAGGCAGCCGGCGCGGATGGCCTCGATCTTGGCCAGGATGTTGTTCAGGTAGTTCAGGCTCTTCACCCGCGGGTTGGTGGCGTTCGGGTGGTTGCGGATGTAGCTGGACGTGATCACCTCCAGCCCGTTCTCGTACAGCTCGGCCGGGTACAGGCTGATGTCGTCCACGATGACGATCACCACCGGCTCGCACTTCCGCGGGTCCAGCCCCAGGTTGCCCGCCCCGCGGGTGACGATCAGCCGGATGTACCCGTCCACCTTCTTGTTCGCCGCCACCGTGTCCTCCACCGCCTTCATCATCTGCTCGGGGGTGAGCGGGATGGTGAGGGCGATGGCCTTGGCCGAGTCGTACAGCCGCTCGATGTGCTCTCGGTGCTTGAACACCTTGCCGGAGTAGATGCGGATGCCCTCGAACACCCCGTCGCCGTACAAGAGGCCGTGGTCGTACACGGACACCTTGGCGTCCAGCTTGTCGAAGAACTGGCCGTTGATCCAGACCTGGGTGGGCATCGCGGGAGACTCCGGGAGGAGGGCAGCGTATGGGTGTCAGTGTAGCCCACGGGCGGTGAAGCGACCTCACCCCCCGGCCCCCTCTCCGAGCCGGAGAGGGGGTGTTCAAAGGAGAAAGGCGATAGTGTGCGTGATGGCTCGCCGCCGGCTGTCAGCTTTGACCGGGAGCGTCCGGCCGTTGAACACCCCCTCTCCACTTTGGAGAGGGGGCCGGGGGGTGAGGTCCATACTGCTATCCGCTCACACCAGCGGCGGGCGGTTGTCCGGGTCGAACACCCACGGCAGGTTCACCGCCTGAAGCTTGTCGATCAGCGCGTTCGGCCCGTGCTCCACCTTGTACTCCCGCTCGGCGTCCGAGATCGGGATGAACCACAGCAGCGACGTCTCGTCGCCGTCCACCGTCAGGCGGAACCCGCGGTGCTCGACGAGGATCGGCGCCAGGAAGAACCCGTTCTTCCACGGCGACCCCTCGACCGCCGGGAACTCCCACGGGATGGTGTGGTAGGCGTCCAGGTGGAACCCGTCGTACAGCGGCAGCCAGGCCATGTCCCGCAGCAGCTTGGCGTACTCCGCGGTGCAGTCGTAGGAGTACCACACCAGTTCCCGCCGCCGCGGGCTGTCCGGGTCGTCGCCATCTGGCATGGCGGGGTCGGACATGCCGGTCGTCACCGCCGCCTGGATGACGTAGTCGTCCCCCTCCATTTCGAACTCGTACACGAACACGTCGATCAGGAACGGGTCGTCCTTGCCGTTCGTCAGCTCGTGGGCCGGGAACACCGTCGCCGGCTTGTCGCCGAACAGTTCCTCGAGCGCCGCCGCCCGGACTTTGGTCAGGGCCTTGTGCTTGTCGAGCGGGGACATCCTCGGCACTCCGTAAAAGAAGACATCACGGGTCGGCGTCCGGGTCGGTATCGGACCGAGGCCGCAGGTCGTTCCACACCCACCGCCGCCAGTACCCGATGAGTGTAGCGACGCCGAGCAGCGGTTGGGCAGCGAGCAGGGTGGCGAGGAACCCGAGCACTTGCCGCCCCGCCAGGGTGCTGTCATCGAAAACGGATTTGCGAAGCGGGGCCACGGCGAACTCGGCGGCAACACACGCCGTCAGTTGCAACGCGGGCACGAACTGCATGGCCGCCACCCACGCCGCCCCCCACACCAGTGATCGGCCGACATCGGACCGGCAGCCCGCAAGTTGAAACCCGACGAACCAGATGAGGCTGAGTGCAACAAGAAATCCGAGGTGTCCCCCTCCGAGGAGGCCGCTGAAAGCGAACACGAACGGCAGAGCGGCGTTGACCGCGAACCACACATTCCACTCGCCGGCCGTGTCCCAGTCGAACCCGTCGGCCGGCTCCTCGAGCGTACTCATGCGACACCTCTTCCAGCCCTTGTAACCGATTCACGAGCTCTCAACACGGCGAAATCGGAATGGAGGTTGGTCCGTGTGTTCCGCCGTTCCGTAGGGTATGCTCCTGACTCGACCGACGGGCGTCCCGCGGTCGCCCTGGGGCCTCTCCCGCCCCGATCCCTCCGGAGCAACACCGTGATCGATCGACGCGAGCTGTTCGGTGCGGCGGCCGCCGCCGGCGCCGGCCTGGTGTGTACGTCCGCCGCCCAGGCGCAGCACGGGCACAAGCCGGGGGCCAACCCGATGGCCGGGCCGCACCTGCACTTCTGCGGCATCCACATGGCGAAGAAGAACCTGAAGATCCAGTTCGTGACGCAGCACTACTGCGCCGCCCACACCGGCGGGAAGGACGGGGACGTGTTCCAGTGCGTGCTGTTCGACGGCACCGGGGCGAACGCCAAACTGGTGGGGGTCGAGTACCTGATCTCGGACGAGGCGTACCGCAAGCTGCCGGACGCGGAGAAGAAGTTCTGGCACCCGCACACCTACGAGGTGCTCGGCGGCGGGCTGATCGCCCCGGCCATGAGCGAGAAGGAGGAGAACGACTTCATGAAGGTGGTGATGACCACCTGGGGCAAGGCGTGGCACACCTGGCCGGACCCGAGCACCAGCGTGCCGGTGGGCGAGCCGCTGCTCATCTGGTCGCTGATGGGCGACGGGCAGGCGGACGAGAAGGTGGTGGCCGCGCGGGATAAAGAGTTCAAGGTGGACACGGCCAAGATCCGCGAGAAGCGGGTCAAGCACTTCGGTATGCAGCCGCCGAACGTGCCGGCGCCGAAAGACATGGACACGCTCGGCCGGCAGTGGACACCCAGCGGGGATGACAAGCC
>CANJKY010000462.1 GCA_947474875.1 Gemmataceae bacterium | reverse complement strand
GTCCAGGTCGATCACCACCCCGCAGTTCAGCACCGCCAGCTTGCCGTCCGGGGAGATCGCAGCCAGCCCGCCGAGGGCGGTTCCGGCCAACTCCCCGGCCGCCGCCTTCTTCGTCAGCTTCGGCGGCTTGGCCGCGTCCACGTCGTACAGCCCCAGCCCGTTCGCCGGCAGGCCGGCGGCCAGCAACACCCGCTTGCCGTCCGGGGCGGCCCGCACGTACAGCGGGTCGCCGTCCACGGGGATCTCGTTGTTCTCCCCGTCCGGCTCGGCCACCACCAGCCGTACCGTGCCGTTGTTGTTCTCCAGCGCGGCCGGGCGGGTGCCCAGGTAGACCGCGTCCAGCGGGGTGCCGGCCAGCGGCACCGACTTCACCCGCCGCCAGTTGACCGCGTCCACCAGCGCCAGCGTGCCCCCCTTGATCACCCCGGTCGGGTCGATCGGCCGCTCCAGCACGGCCAGCCGCCGGCCGTCGGCCGCCAGGTCGATCGCCCACACCGGGAACTCGCACGACAGGTCGGCGGACTTGCCCGACGCCGTGTCGAACCGGGTCAGCTTGCCGCGGTACGCCTGCTTCGCCTTCGTGCCGGTGGTGACCACGGCGGACACGAACAGCGCGTCCCCGGACGGCGACACCTCCAGCCCGGACACCTGGGTGGACGCCCCGCCGACGCTCATCACCGACAGCGGTTTCAACTGTTCCAGGTCGCCGAGCGACCCGTCGAGCAGTTTCTTCAGGTCGTACACGTGGATGTCGCCGGCGACGATGGCCGCCTCCCGCTCCGGCTTCTTCGCGTCGATCGGGGTGGACACCATCGCCAGGTACAGCTTGCCGCCCTTCTCGTCCGCCGCCGCCCGGTGGGCCGGCATGTTCAGGTGGTACGTGGCCTTCAGCTTGAAGTCCGGCAGCGAGTACCGCCGCAGCACCCCGCCGGGCGGGGTGGCGTTCGGGTCGCGGACGCCGACGGTGACGAACTCGTTCGCCGCCGGCAGGAAGGCGGCCGCCCAGAACGGCCGCACCTTGCCGGCCGCCACCTGGGCGAACTCGCCGGCCGGGGTCACCTCCGCGGCCTTCCCGCCCTCGTCCGCGGTGACCGACCCGGTGCCGGTGCGGAAGCTGTTCAGGAACTTGGCCGCCTTGTCGGCGAACTCCTTGTCCCCGACCTGCTTGCCGAACGCCTCCGACCGCACCACCTTCAGGGTGAACACCGCGTTCCCCACCGCCGTCGCCCGGAACAGGACGGGGTGGCCGAAGAAGTGCTTCAGCTCGTAGTGCTCGAACGTCACCCCGTTCACCTTCACCTGCTCGTTGTTCAGCACCCCGTCCCGCCCGCGGATCTCGTCCGCGACCTTCTGCGCCGGCAGCTTGGGCGTCACCGGGTGGACCGTCACCGTGTAGCTGATCCCGTCCACGTCCGTCACGTACTCCTTGCCGGTGACCAGCTCGGCCACCACCCCGAACCCGACCTGCTTGTCGTTCACCACCGTCGCGTTCTTCGGCACCAGCACCCCGAACCCGACCGCCTTGGCCAGCGGCACCCACTTCGGCTCGTCGGCGTACGGGTCGGTCGTCTTCGGGTCGAACGCCAGCTTCACCGAGCCGAGGAACTTGTCCGTCCGCTCCTGGAGGGTGGCGTCGTCCTTGTGGAACACGTCCTTGGCGAACACGGCGAAGCAGAACTGGCGGTACCCGAGCTTCACCGCCAGCCCCCGCTGCATCAGCCCGTGCGCCTGTTTGATGTCCAGCTTCACCCCGTCCTTGCCGTCCACCTTCGTCGCCTCGCCCTCGGCGGGCGTGTTGAAGTGCGGTACCACCGGGTTGACCAGCAGCTTCCGCAGGTCCGCGTCGTAGTCCTTCGGCAGGTCGAAGTACACGGCCAGGTACAGGAACTGGTCGTCCTCGACGCTGTACTTGCGGCCGCTCACCCGCACCCCCTGCTGCGGCTCGACCAGGAACGGCTCCGGCTTCGCCCCGCGGAACGCGGCCGGGGCGAGCACGCTGAACCCGCTCTTCGTCTCCGTCACCTCCCACGGCTTTTCGACCGGCTTCGGCTTCTTCGGCTCGTCGGCTGGGAACTTGGGCGGGTTCGGCCCGCCGGCCAGTTTGTCCGGGTCGATGCCGTTCTCGACAATGCGGATCGACGCCAGGAAGTCGTCCTTCTTCTTCTCCCCGTCCGCCACCGTGTTCTTCCACCGGATGCGGAACACGTACACCTTCTTGTCGGTGGCGGTCATGAGGACCGCTCCGTTCTCGTGGCTGATCTCCTTGGTGGTGAACTCCACCCCCCCCTGGCCATGCTGCATCGGCCGGGTCCGCTCCTTCTTGGTGATGTTCTCGACCGTGTTGAACGTGCAGGCGGCCACGAATGCCTCGGTGAACACCTTCACCACCGGCTGGGCGCCCAGTTCCCAGGCGTGGACCTCCAGCCCGTCCCCCTCCCGCGCCTCGTAATTGTCCCCCTTGAAGAACTGGCCGTCGTGGGCGAACGTGTGGTCGCTCTTGGTCATCCGGGTCGGGGTGAGCAGTTCGAATCCCTTGCCGCGGAAGTTCACCCAGCCCTTGTTCGCCGGCGGCTTACCGACCCCACCGCCGTTGATGCCCCCGCCGAACGGGTTGAAGTCCCCGCGGCCTGGGTCGCCGCCGATCTTCGGCTTCGGTGGGTCGAACGGGTTCGGGAAGTTGCCGCCACCCCCGCCGCCGGCGAACCCGCCGCCGTTGTCCACCGGGGCGGGGCCGGTGTCCGTCGTGTCGGGGCCGGTGCCGCGGAGTAGCAGGAACGCCCCGCCGGCCACCCCGACCGCCAGCACCAGCCCGAGGCAGATGAACGCGATCAGCACCCCTTTGCCGCCCCCGCCGGACGTGGTGCGGATCGGCTGATCGTCGTCGTCATCGTCGTAGTCGCGGGTCTTGTACTTCGGCTTCTCGCGGCCCCGGTCCGACCTGTCGTCCTCCCGGCGGGAGTCGTACCGCCGGCCGCCGACCGGGTTCAGGGGGGTCGGCTGAACCGGCTTGGCCGCGATGGGTTTGGCGGCCACAGGGGCGGCCGTCGGGGTGGGCGGCAGGGCCTTCGCCACCGGAGCGGGGCCGGTCGGCGGGAGCGGCTTGGCCGGCAGCGGCTTGGCGGGCGGGGGGACCGCCCCGGACCCGCCCTCCGCCTTCGGCACCGGCACGTCGGCCCAACAGGTGCCACACTTGATGGTGGTGCCGCGGTCGGCGTCCTCGGCGAACACGGCGTCGGTGCACGCCGGGCACTTCAGTTTCATGGGCATGGGAGGCAACTCGTACCGGAACAAAGGTCGAACGGATGAAAGTGTTAAATTTACCTTTTCCGGCGGCGGACCGCAACGTCCGGGGCGGGGGGCCGGCCGGAGCCGCCATTTCACCTGCGTTCCTGGGGTTCCGAATTGTAACAGCGCCAGACGCCCGGTCCCGGAATGTAGGCCACGGTTCGCCCCTGGGCGGGTACACTCGGCCGGCATGTCCGCCCCCGACCTGCCCGCCGTGTACGCTGAACTCCGCCGGCTGGCCGCGGCCAAGATGGCCGGCGAGCCGGACGGGCACACCCTGGACGCCACCGCCCTCGTCCATGAGGCGTTTCTCAAACTCGGTGGCGAGTCGTTCGCCTCACCGTCCGCGTACCTGCGGGCGGCGGCGGTCGCCATGCGGCGTATCCTGGTGGACCACGCCCGGGCGAAGCGGGCGGCCAAGCGGGGCGGCGGGCGGCGGGCCGACGTCGAGCCGGATCGTCTGCCCGCCCCGGCCGCGGGCGCCGACGCGGTGGCCGTGGACGACGCCCTGGCCCGGTTCGCGGCGGTGGACCCGCAGGCGGCCGAACTGGTGACGCTGCGGTACTTCGCCGGCCTGACCATTCCGGAAGCGGCCGCCGCCCTCGGCCTCTCCCCCCGCACCGCCGACCGCCTGTGGGCGTTCGCCAGGGCGTGGCTGTACCGCGATCTTTCCGGCACCATTCTGGCGTGATTCCGCCGCCGATTCCGCCTGTGGGGGTGAACCCGACGGAGGCCCGCCCGTGAGCGAACGCGACCTGTTCCTCGCCGCCCTCGACCTGCCCCCCGCCGACCGCGACCGCTTCCTTGATGAGAAGTGCGGTGCAGACGCCGACCTGCGACAGCGGGTGGACGCCCTGTTCGCCGCGCACTCCGCCGCCGGCAGCTTCCTCGACCCGCCAGGAGATGAGGCCACGCTCACCTCCCCGGACCTGGCCGCCACCGCCGACCGGCCGGGGAAGGACGAACACGTCGGGGCGGTGCTGGCCGGCCGGTACAAGCTGATCGAGGCCATCGGCGAGGGGGGGATGGGCGCCGTCTACCTGGCCCAGCAGACGGAGCCGGTGCGGCGGGCGGTGGCGGTGAAG
>CANJKY010000461.1 GCA_947474875.1 Gemmataceae bacterium | reverse complement strand
GTCATGCCAGCGGTGGTGGCCATCATGTGCCTGGTCATCGGCATCACCATCACCATCGGGGTGCGGGAGCGGTGGGGGGAGATGGCGGTGATGAAGGTGCTCGGGTTCCAGCCGTGGCAGGTGATGGGCATGGTGGTGGCCGAGGCGGTGCTGGTCGGCCTGTTCGGCGGCATGCTGTCCACCTGGTGTGTGTACTTCCTGCCCAAGCTCATCGCCTGGCTGAACGGGGCGGTGGGCGGCAAGTTCACCTTCTTCGACAACTGGAAGTCGGACCCGCTCATCCTGGTGTGGGGGCCGCTGCTCGGCATCGCCGTCGGCACCCTCGGCGCCGCCCTGCCCAGCTGGAACGCCCGCAAGGTGAAGGTGTCCGAGGTGTTCGCCCAGGTGGCGTGACGGGGAGCTCAGCATGCGTGGCGTCGTGCGAGGGTTGCTGTTCGCGGTGCAGTTCGTCGCGGCGGTGTTCACGCCGCTGCTGGCGGTCGCGGCCGTCCGCCAGTTCCTCCGACTCGTCCTGTCCGACGACTACCGGAAGCCGAACCCGGCCCTTCACTTCTTCATTCACGCCTACTGCGTGGCCGTCTCGCTCGCGGTGTCGGCGATGACGTTGGCGGGTACGGGCATGGCGCTGTACCTGATCCGCAACCCGCCCAAACAGCCGGACACCCCCCCGCCGTCTCCCGATGCGAACGTCACGTCCGCCATGTTCGTGGTGAACATGGTGATGCTGGTAAGTCTGCTGCTCGCGGGCGGCGGTGGGGCGGCCTGGGTGAAACGGCAGGGGCCCACCCGGTCGGACTTTCCGGGGTTCGGCGCCGGCTTGCGATTCCACCTGTCGATCTGGCAAATGCTCGGCACGGTGATCGTGTGCGCGCTGTCGCTGCTGCCGCTGTCGGCGCTGCTGCTCGCCTTCCCGGCCATCAACCCGCAGGAGTCGGTGCTCACCGACGCGGTGTCGGCGCGGGCCGGGTTCGTCCGCCGCACCCTCCGCCGGGTGTTCGCCCTGGCCACCGGGCTGACCGTGTTCCTCCTCCTGCTCGCCCTGTCCGTCGAGGTGGTGACCCGCCTGCCGCTGCCCAAGACCGGGTCGTTCGCGGTGGTGGCCCAGACGTTCATGCCCGCCCCGGCCACCTTCCTCGTGCCCGCCCGGTCGGAGAAGGAGCGGGACGAGAAGATGGCCGCCATGCCCAAAGAGCGGCGGGAGTTCCTGAAGACCCCGCTGTACGACCAACTGCCGCCGGCCATGGTGCAGCACTGGCCGTTCGTCATCCTCGGGGTGTACCTGGGCGACCTGATCGTGCTGCTGGCGGTGGGCAAGGTGCCGCTGGCGTACAACCTGCGGAACGTGCGGGTGCGGTGGAAGACGAACGCCATGACCGCGTTCGCGTTCACCTGCGTGATCGGGCTGATGGTGTTCCTGCTGGCGTTCGTGAACGGGATGAACAACCTGACCGAGAACACCGGGGTGCCGGGGAACGTGTTCGTGCTGAGCGACGGGGCGACGGACGAGATGTTCAGCAACCTGGGGTACGGCGACCTGGACAACGTGGAGCGGGTGGTGGTGACGCTGGACGAGACGAACAAGCCGCTGCCCGAGCCGGTGCGGGTGAAGGCGATCGACCGCGGCGGCAAGCCGAAGTTCCTGGCCAGCCGGGAGACGTACTACAACATCAACCAGCAGGTGCCGCTCCGCCCGGGCGAGTGGGAGAAGCACCTGGAGACGCACCCGCGGGAGGCCGGCCGGCGGCCGGAGCCGCTGCGGCGGCGGTTCGTGCAGGTGCGGTCGATCGAGGACCCGGAGGTGGCGGCGGCCGTCCACGACGTGGACCTGTACCCCGGCGGGCGGTGGTTCAGCGGCAGCGGGGTGGACGCCCGGAGCCGCATCGAGTGCGTGCTCGGCGAGGGGGTGGCCGGGGTGCTCGGCGAGGACGCCGGCAAGAAGCGGCTGGAGCCGGGCGACGAGTTCGTGCTGGGCGACGAGAAAACCATGCGGTGGGTGGTCACCGGGGTGATGAAGAGCGAGGGCAAGACGTTCGGGTCGGAGGTGTGGGTGCGGCGGATCAACCGCATCACCAAGCCGTTCGGCAAGGAGAACTACACCACCCTGGTGCTGCGAACCGAGCAGGACACCATCGAGGCCAGCCGGGCGATGGCGTACCACCTGGGCGCCCGGTACACCCAGCAGAAGCTGAAGGCGTTCGCCGAGCCGGAGTACTACGCCGAGCTGACCAAGACGAACAACTTCTTCCTGACGGCGGTGGTGATCGTGGCGGTGGTGATGGCCATCGGCGGGGTGTTCGGCATGATGACGACGATGTTCGCCAGCATCGCCCAGCGGATCCGCGACATCGGGGTGCTGCGGCTGCTCGGGTTCAAGCGGTGGCAGGTGACCATCTCGTTCCTCATCGAGTCGCTCACCATCGCCACCCTGGGCGGGGCGGCCGGCTGCCTGCTGGCGTGGCTCTTCGCCGACGGCAAATCGAGTACGAGCACCCTGTCCGGCGGCGGCGGCGGGCCGGGCGGGAAGAGCTTCGCCCTGACCATCGACGTGGACGCGCAGGTGATGGCCCTGGGCATGACGTTCACCCTGGTGATGGGCCGGCTGGGCGGGCTGGTGCCGGCCCTGAGCGCCATGCGGATGAAGATCCTGGACTCGCTGCGGTGATCCGGCTCGCCGGTGGTTCCGGCCCGCGGGCCGCCTACAATGCCCGTGGCCGCACGCCGGCCGCGGAGCCGACGGAATGACCCCGGACGAACTGGCGTTCTACAAACGGATGTCGGCCGACCCGGACGACGACCTGCCCCGGCTGGCGTTCGCCGACTGGCTGGACGAGCACGGGCTGGCCGACCGGGCCGAGTTCGTCCGCCTCCAGATCGACCGCGTCCGCAATCACCCGTCCGACCCGCCGTCCGCCCGCGAGCGGGAACTGCTGGACGCCCACCGCGCCGACTGGCTGACCGAGGTGCCGCCCGGGTTCCGCGACGGGGCCGAGTTCGCCCGCGGGTTCGTGGCCAAGGTGCAGTGCGACGCCACCGCCCTGCTCACCCGCCCCACCCCGGTGGTGGTCGCCCCGGTCGAGGACATGACCATCGTGGTCACCGCCCTGGACCTGTCCATGGAACTGGTGACCCCGCCGCCGCTCACCCTGCCGCTGAAGGCCCTGACCGTCCAGTGCGAGCCGTTCGTCGGGCACGCGGTGGCCATGTACCTCGAGCGGTTCGGCCCGCAGTACCCGCGGCTGGAGCGGCTGACCATCCGCGACATCGGGTTCAGCGACTACGGCGTGCGGATGACCACCCCCGCCCTGTTCCCCCGCCTGACCGCCCTCGACCTGTGCCACTGCGGCATCACCGACGCCGGGGCGGACATCCTGATCGCGTCCCCGTGGCCCGGCCGCCTGACCGAACTGCGGCTGGACGACAACCGGTGGATCACCCCGCCCAAGTTGGCCCGCCTGCGGGCGGCGTTCGGCCCGGCCCTGGTGGGGTGAGGTCGCTTCCCCGCGCCAACGCCGCCCGCACCTCCCCGTTATCCCTTCCGACCCGTCCGCATTCTCCCCGGAGCGCCCTGTGAACCGGTTCCTGCCGTGGGTCGCCGTCGGCGGCCTCACGTTCGCCGTTTGCACCGTCCAACTGTTCGCCCAGCCGGACCAGAAGCCGCCGCCGAAGGCGGCCAAACTGCCGCTCACCCGCGTGGTGCTCACCACCGCCGGTGTCGGCTACTTCCACCGCGAGGGCACCATCGACGGCACCGCCCGTGTCGAGCTGAAGGTGAACGAGGAGGACGTGAACGACCTGATCCTAACGCTGCTGGCGAGCGACCCGAACGGCACCACGCGGGCGGTCACCTACGACAACCGCGCCCCGGCCGAGATCACCCTGAAGGCGTTCAGCATCGACCTGACCGAGAACCCGAGCGTCGGCCACCTGCTCAACCAGGTGCGGGGCGAAAAGGTGGAGATCGCCCACGGGGACAAGGACAGCACAATCGGCAGCATCCTGAGCGTGGAGAAGCCGGGAGAAACCGTCACCCGGACAGACGAAACAGTCACCACGAAGAAGCCGCCGGCCGGGGCGGTCGAGCAGGTGAACCTGTTCACCGACGACGGGCTGGTGTCGGTGCCGCTCTCGAAGATCAAGAAGGTGAAGTTCGTGAAGCCGGAGTTGCAGGCCGAGTTCCGCGCCGCGCTCGAAGCGCTGGCGGCGGCCCGCGGGGAGGCGAAGAAGGCGGTGGCGGTGACGTTCAACGGCCAGGGGCAACGCAAGGTCAGCCTCGGGTACATGGCCGACGCCCCGCTGTGGAAGCCGACGTACCGGCTCAGTTTGGCCGGGAACGGGGCGATGCTGGAGAGCCTGGCGGCCATCGAGAACACCACC
>CANJKY010000460.1 GCA_947474875.1 Gemmataceae bacterium | reverse complement strand
GCCGGGTTCAAGGGCGAGTCCGAGTTCTTCACCTGGCTGTACCGCATCGCGTTCAACACCGCCATCAGCTTCAAGCGGCGGAAGCGGGCGGCGGTCAGCCTGGACGGGCGGGGGGGCAGCGACCCGGGCATCGAACCGCTCGACCGCTCGCTGGACGCCGCCCCGGACGCCTGGCTGGAGCGGACGGAAGACGAGCGGGTGCTGGCCGACGCCATCGCCAAGCTGTCGCCGGAACACCGGTCGGTGCTGGTGCTGAAGGACATCGACGGGCTGAAGTACGAGGAGATTGCCGAAACGATGGGGGTGCCGATCGGCACCGTCCGCAGCCGCTTGCACCGGGCGCGGCTGGAACTGCGAACCCTGCTCGACCCGGACGCGGTCGGGCTGACCGACGCCGGCCCGCCGGCGTTCGATAAGGCCGGGGACTCCCCTCCCCCGCACACCGATGCCGACTGACCCCGAACTCCTGTTGCTCGCCGCGGCCGTGGACGGCGACCTGACGCCCGCCCAGGCGAAGGCCGTCCGCCGGCTGCTGGCCGCCGACCCGGCCGCCGCCCGGCTGTTCGCCGAGCTGAAGGCCGACGCCGCCCGGCTGAAGGCGCTGCCCCGCCGCCAGGCCCCGGCCGGCACCGCCCGCCGGATCATGGCCCGCGTGCAAACGCTGCCGGTCACCCCGGCCCGCAAGCCGGCCCGCCGCGTCGCCTGGGTGCCGTTCGCCGTCGCCGCGTCCGTGCTGGTCGCCGTCGCCGCCGGGTCGTTCTACTTCTTCGCCCCGCCCCAGCCGCACGCCGACGACCTCGCCCGTCACCTACCGGTCCCGCCGCCCGACGACCCCGCCGCGAAGGAAGCGCGCGGCGTGGCCGTCGCCAAGGCTGTACCACCTGGTTCAGCGCCGGACGGGGTGGCGGTGGCGAAAGTCGGCCCGGACGCCGAGGTCATCCCCGCCCCGCGGCCGGACGTGGTGGTGCAGGTCCCGCCGCCCGCCCCGACCGAGCCGAAGGACGTGTTCACCGTCGGCGAGTGGATCGCGTCCAAGCCGCTCACGTTCGCCGACATGAAGCTGCCCACCCTGGTGGCCGGCACCGAGTTCGACAAGCAGGACGTGGCCGCCATCCTGGAGCGGGAGTTCGCCCGCGACCTGCCGTACCGGGTGGACGTGTTCAGCAAGAGTCCGGCGGTCGCGCTGGACCAGTTGCAGGCGGCGGCGAAGGCGGCCGGGGTGAACGTGTTCGTGGACGCACTCACCGCCGAGCGGATGAAACTGCCGACCGGGTTCACCTTCGCCGTGTATCTGGATAACCTGACCCCGGCCGAACTGGCCGCCGTGTTCGGCCGCCTGGCCAAGCAGGCGAACGCCCACCCGAACCCGGACACCGTCCTCGGGTTGGCCCACCTGATCCCGGCCGGGCCGACTGAGCAGAAGGAAGTGAAAGACCTGATCGGGGTGGAGTTCGCCACCGCGAAGGCGGCGAAGCCGGCGGTCGGCCCGGCCGAGCCGAAGCCGATCTCGGCCGACACCCTGGCGAAAGTCACCGCCGCGGTGAGGAAGGGCGAGAAGGCCGGGGTGGTGGTCACGTTCCTGCCGCCCAACTTCCGCACCGGGGCGGCCAAGTCGGCCGAGGTGAAGCAATTCCTGGAGAAACGCGGTGAGCGGAAGCCCGGCACCGTGCCCGTGCTGGTGGTGATCCGGTCGTAACCCGAGCGTAACAACACCCCTTTCGAGGCCCGGTCTGCAATCGCAGACCGGGCCTCGGCCGTTTAATCTGGTGGCACAGGCTTCCAAGCCTGTGTACCGGAATCACAGGCTTGGAAGCCTGTGCCACCAGAGTTGTCGGAGGCCCTCCCATGCGTCGCGGATCCCTGGTCGCACTCCTGCTGCTGGCCGTCGCCGCGCCCGCCGCCCTCGGCCGCGGGCTGCTGGTGCCCGAAGACGTCAAGCTCCCGCCCCTGGCCATGGTCCACCACAAGGTGAACGTGGCCATCGAAGACCAGGTGGCGGTCACCACCGTCGAGCAGGCGTTCCGCAACCATACCGACCGCAATCTGGAGGCGACGTACCTGTTCCCGGTGCCCAAAGGGGCGACGGTGAACAAGTTCACCATGTGGATCGACGGCAAGGAGACGAACGGGGAACTGCTCGACAGCAAGAAGGCGAACGACGTGTACACCGCCATCGTCCGCCGCACGCAAGACCCGGCCCTGCTGGAGTACCTGGGCAACGGGCTGATGCGGCTACGGGTGTTCCCGGTGCCGCCGCACAAGGGATCCGCCGGCAACGACGTGAAGATCAAGCTGAGCTACACCGCCGTCGCCCCGAAGGACGCCGGGGTGGTGGAGTTCGTGTACCCGCTGAAGACGGACGGCAAGGCCACCCGCACGCTGGAAGAGTTCTCCGTCAAGCTGTCCATCAAGTCGCAGGTGGCGATCCACTCGGTGTACAGCCCGACGCACGCCATCGACCTGCACCGGCGGAACGACAAGCAGGTGGAGGTGGAGTTCGCCAAGACGCAGGCGGCGCTCGACAAGGACTTCCAACTGTTCTACGCCACCAGCGCGTCCGAGATCGGGCTGACGCCGGTGATGTACCGCCCGGTGTCCAGCGAGGACGGGTACTTCCTGCTGCTCGTCTCCCCGCAGACCGAGGCGACGAAGGAGAAGCGGACGCCGCGGGACCTGGTGCTGGTGCTGGACACCTCCGGCAGCATGTCGGACGTGAAGATGTCGCAGGCCAAGCAGGCGGTGAAGCAGTGCCTGAAGCAGCTGGACGCCAAGGACCGGTTCGGGCTGATCGCGTTCAGCACCGCCACCCGCACCTACCAGGACGCGCTGGCCGAGGCGACCGCCGACCAGATCGAGAGGGCGGTGAAGTGGGTGGACGACCTGCGGGCGGGCGGGGGCACGGCCATCCAGGCCGCCCTGGACGCCGCCCTGGACATGCGGGGCAAGGACGACCGCCGCAGCTTCACCGTCACCTTCTTTACCGACGGCCAGCCGACCGTCGGCGAGACCAACCCGCAGAAGATCGTGAAGGGCGTCACCGACAAGAACACGGCCAACACCCGCATCTTCACCTTCGGGGTGGGGGACGACGTGAACGCCGCCATGCTCGACCAACTGGCCGACGCCACGCGGGCGGTGACGACTTACGTCCGCCCGGCCGAGGACATCGAGGCGAAGGCGAGCGCCCTGTACGCCAAGATCAGCCACCCAGTGATGACCAACGTGCGGCTGACCACCAGCCCGACGGTGAAGCTGCACGAGATCTACCCGCCGCAACTGCCCGACCTGTTCCACGGCGGGCAGTTGGTGGTGTTCGGCCGGTTCCACGGCAGCGGGCACGCGGCCATCAAGCTGACCGGGCTGCTCGGCGGGGAGGAGCGGGAACTGACCTACGAGGTGGACTTCCCGGCCCGGACCGAGGGCGGGCGGGAGTTCGTCGAACACCTGTGGGCGCGGCGGAAGGTGGGGTTCATCCTGGACCAGATCCGGGTGAACGGCGAGCAGAAGGAGTTGGTGGAGGAGGTGACGGCGCTGGCCAAGCGGTACGGCATCGCCACCCCGTACACCAGCTACCTGGTGGTGCCGGACGCGGTGCTGCCGGTGACCCAGGGTCAGAGGGGTGCCAGCGGGCCGATGCCGGCCTCGGCTGCCCCGCCGGGACTCGCGGGCGGGATGGGGGCCGGGAACGGCGGGGGCGGCGGGTTGCCGGGCGGGCCGCCGGCCAAGGTGGGCGACTTCGCCAAGAGGCTGGCGGACGAGGCGGCGAAGTCCGACCCGGGTACGAAGGACGGAAAGGGCGATGGCCTCGGCAAAGCCCGCGGCGGGGTGCAGGACAAGGTGGTGAAGGAGCAGTTGGACAAGCTGACCGGCGAGCAGCGGGCCGGCGGGTACGCGCGGGCCCTGGAAGGGGCCCAGCGGGAGGCGAAGAACTGGGCGGACGCCGACCGCAATTACAAGGGCGGGGAGGCCGGCCTGCGGCAGAACCAGGCCGGGCGGCTGGGGGTGGACCTGGCCACCGCGTCCAACAACCTGCGAAGCCAGGAGCGGCTGACCCAGACGGCGAACAAGCAGGTACAGGGGCGGAACTGCGTGGAGATGGGCGGGGTGTGGATCGACGACCGGTTCGACACCAAGACGAAGACGGTGATCGTGAAGGCGCAGAGCGATGCGTACTTCGCCATCCTGGCCAAGCACCCGGAGGTGAAGGACGTGTACCTGCTCGGCAACCACAGCGTGTGGATCGCCCCGAGCGGGGTGGCGCTGGTGATCGACGCGAACGACGGCAAGGAGAAGCTGGACGAGAAGGAGATCGAGGCGCTGTTCGCGGCGGCGAAGTGAGGCGGGTCGTGTGAGCCGCGACCGCCGGGGAGCGGG
>CANJKY010000459.1 GCA_947474875.1 Gemmataceae bacterium | reverse complement strand
TCGCCCCGGTGCCGCGGGACAGGCCGGCCAACCCGCCGGAGCGGATGGCGGAGTCGGTGCGGGTCATCGTCCACGTCGGGGCGAGCCCCCAACTGCCGTCGGCGTTCAGGTACTGACCGGTGTCCGCCCGCAGCACCTGCACGCGGAGTTGGTCCCCCTTCACGATCAGCGACGCCTGCACCCACAGCCCGCTCTGCCACCCGCTCGAGACCAGCCGGCCGAGCGAGGTGCGCACGCCGCCCACCACCCGCCACAACTCCACCTCCAACCCCCGCGTCACCGTCAGCTCGTACATGGTCGGGCGGTTGCTGTTCACCCCGGACCCGCGGGCGAACAGGCCGGCCGGCACCAGGCTGTCCACGAACAGGGAGGAGGACACCTGCGCGTCCGTCGGCACCGGCATGGTCATCCACGCTCGGGCCGGGGTGGTCGAGCCGCCGTCCACGATCAGCGTCTCGTCCGTCTGCACCGCGAACGACCCGGCCGGCCCGCCCACCCACGACGACCACCCGCCCGGCAGGGCGTTCGCCGCCCCGCCGTTGAACCGCTCCTCGCGGAGCGGGGCGGTGCCGGACTGGTCGGCCGAGCCGACTCGCAGGCTGTCGATGGGCACCGCCCCGGCTACCCCGGCCGGTCGGGCGAACCCGACCAGCCCGCCGTTCGGCAGGCTGCGGTCGGTCACCTCCACCGCTGCCGTCGGCTGCCGAGTCCAGGTGCCGTCGGATTTCAGGTACTGGTTCGTGTCGCCGCGGTACAGGAACGCCTTGATCGAGTCCCCGTCGGCCCGCAGTTTCACCGTCACCCACCGGCCGCTCAGGTACTCGGTCGTACTGGCCCGCCCGAGTACTGTCGCTCGGCCGTCCACCACCTTGAGCAGTTGCACCTCGGCCCCGCGGGTGACACCGACCGCGTAGTAACTGGGGGCGGCGGAGGTCAAATCACGCCCGCGGACGAACAGTTGGGTCTGGGCGACCGAGTTGAGGAAAACGGCGGCCGACGCCTCGACGGCGGCGGGGTAGTACGAGTTCACCCACGTCCGGCCGCCGGTCGCGCTACCGGCGTTGGACACCAGATGCCCCTGGCCGCCCAGGCCGTCGCCGGTCTGGTTCACCGCGAACACCGACTGACCGGTCGTGTTCGTCCACTGCGACCAGTTCGCCGGCAATGGGCTGGTCCCGGCCCCGCGGGTGAACGGCTCGACCAGCCAATCCCCGGCGGCCGGCATCTCCCGCGACTCCAGCCCCTCCAGAAATGGGCGGAGCGGTCCGTGCGGACTGGTCGTAGCCATGGCGGGCATCCGGGTGCCGTATATATCAGCCGCGCGTCGTGCGCGACCCGTTGTAGGGCCGGACCATAACGTCCCGGCCGTTCCGGTCAATGTCGAATCGACCGGTTGTAACTTTTTCGGCAAGTCGGCGCAGGTGACTTCCGACGGCAGCGAGTCCTATTTTTCCGGCTTGGCGGCGGTGCGCAGGTCGTCGCCGGCGAACTGTAGCCCGAGGCGGTGGGTCGGGCCGTTCGTGATCAGTCGGACCGTCACCCGCGTCCACCCCGGCTCCAGGTCCACGGTGAACTTCTCCTCCTGGGTGAACGGGGCCGTTTTCGGCCCGGCCCGCTCGAACGCCGCCTTGCCGCCGGCCGACACCCGCACCGCGTCGTCGGCGAGCAAGCTCACGTTGGCCGTCTGCTTCTTCGGCGAGAACACATAGGCGGCGAGCAGCACCCCGGCCGGCTCGGCGGGTATGACCGGCTTGAGGGTGAACACCCCGCTCGGGTCGGCCGTCACTGTCACACCCTTGCTCCCGCTGCTCACGGTCACCTTGGCCGGGTCGGACTCGGTCTCGGCCTGGAGCGGCGTCTTGAAGTCGCCGGCCACACCGACGGCCCCGCCTAGTTCGAGTACCACCCCTCGGAGCGACTCCTGCTCCTTGCGGCTCTTCAGGAACGCCAGCAGGTCGATGAACTGGTCGTAGCTGAGCTGCGACACCACGTTGTCCGGCATGAGCGACTGCTTCTGGGCGGACAGCTCGTCCAGATCCTTGCGGGCGATTTTCACGTCCCGCCCGGTCGCCTCGCGGATGGTCACCTCCTGCGGCGTGTCCGTCACCTTCAGCCCGACGTAGCTCTGCCCGCCGAGCGTCGTCGCCTTGTACGACTGATACCCTTCCTTGATCTCCTTGCTCGGGGCGATGACCGATTCGAGCAGTTTCTCGACGGTCATCGTGTCCCAGATGCGGGTCAGGTCCGGGCCGACCGCCCCGCCCACCCCCTCCATTTTGTGGCTGGTGGCGCACGCCACCGCGGCCGTGTTCAGGTACACCGCCTTGCCGCGTTTGGCGTCGCCGGCGGCCGCCACCCGGCCGCGGATCTTCTCCACCTGGTCCGGTTCGAGCGACAGCATCAGGCCGCCGCGAAGCACCTCGGCGTTCAGTTTGGCGATGGCGTCGTCGTTCGGGAATTTCCGCAGCACGTCCGACACCCGTGGGAACAGGTCGCGGGGCAGCTTCTTCTCCAGGTAGCGTTCGCCGACCAGTTTCGCCCCGGCCTTCGTCGCCCCGAGGACGGCGATCGACTCGGCGATGAGCGCCGGGTCCGGCTGGGCCAAGAACTGCTCGGCGTAGGTGCGGGCCGCACCGGCGTCGATGGTCGACAACACGCGGAGGGCTTCCACCTTGAGTGCCGCCGACTCCTTGTCCGACGCCAGCACGTCCTTCACTGCCGGGACGAACTCCGGCCCGCCGGCGGTCCGTCCGGCTTTCAGGATGGCCGTCCGCTCGGCCAGGCCCTTCTTCGCGTCGCCCACCGCCGTGCGTAGTTTCACCGCCGCGTTCTGCACCCGCCCGGCCTCGACCGCCCGGTACGCCGCCAGTCTGACGTCCTCGGCCGGTGAGTCCATCAGTCCGAGGACGAATTCGCTCCCCTTGCCCCCGCCCAGCCCACCGGTGGCTGCCAGCACGTCCAGTCCCGCCACCTTCGCCTCCTTCGGCTCGTCCGGGCGGGAGGCCAGGAACTTCGCCAGCGGGTCGAGCGACAGCGGCGGGTCGAACTGGTAGTTCATGTACGAGTGGATGATGGCGGCCTTCTGGCCCGCGGTGAGGTGCGGGTTGAGCAGTAAATCCGGGATGGCGTCGGCGGCCGGGCGGGTGCGGAGGGCGGTGAACGCCGCCACCACCTTCTTCAGCCCGCCGTCGTCCCCGGACTGAGCCAGGGTGAGCAGCGCCTGAACCCCCCGCTTGCCCAGCCGTTCGAGGCCCCGCAGGTAGGCGTCGGACAGGAACGCGTCCTTCCCGTCGTCGGTCTTGATGGCGTTCGCCAGCGCGTCGGCGGCGACATCTGCCCCGATCCGGCCGACGGCCAGCGCCGCCGCCCGCCGCACCGCCGGCGACTCGTCCGACAGGGCCTTCAGCACCGCCTCGTTGGTGGCGAAATCGGCGGCGGGGGTCTGCCTCCCGAGCACCTCGACGGCTACCCGCCGCACGTCCGCATCCTTGTCTCTCAGGGCGTTCACGAACACCGGCTTCTGGTCGTCGGACCATAACTGCTGAAGCCCGTACAAGCCGAGTAGCCGCACCTCGGTCGGGTGCTTCTTGCCGGCGTCGCCGTCCGCCTCGACACAGCTCTTGAAGAACTCGCGGGCCGGGCCCGGGTTGCCGGCACTGCGGCGGACGAGTTCGATCAGGCTCAGACTGCGGATGGTCTGGTCAGGGCTGAGGCAGCCGTCGCGGACGGCGTTGAACGACGACGGCCGGACGGCGTTCCGCCAGGTGTTCATCCCCCGCAGCGGGATGGCCGGCGTGTCCGCCGTCCCGGCCCAGCTCAGCCGGTAGATGCGGCCGTGTTCGCCGTCGCCCCACAGCTTGCCCGCACCGCCGGAGTCGGTCCGCCAGTCGCACACGTAGATCGCCCCGTCCGGCCCGGTCACCATCTGGCACGGGCGGAACAGCGGGTCGTCCGACTTCAGGAACTCGAACTCGTGTGTGACCTGGAAGGTGGAACCCTTCGGGGCGACTGTGTACGCTCGCACGCTCTTGCGGAACACGTCCGGGTAGTACATCAGCCCGCGGTACTGTTCGGGCAGTTGGGTGTCGTTGTAGATGAGCACCCCGGCCGGCGAGCCGCGACCGGTCTTGAGCATCGGCTGGAGCTTGCCCGGCCGCTCGCCGGCCACCGCCCCGCGGACGTGATCCGGCTGGCAGCAGCGGGCGCCTTCCCGCAGACGCCAGCCGTAGTCCACCTCCTCGGCGACGTGGACCAGCCGGCAGCCGGTGAACCGGCTGCCGTCCTCGTTGTCGTTATCGGCGTGGAACCAGTTGAATTTGGCGTCGAGCGCCAGGTCGCGGTACGGGTTGCGGTACCCCAGGCTGAACGTCTCCATCTT
>CANJKY010000458.1 GCA_947474875.1 Gemmataceae bacterium | reverse complement strand
GGACCCCCGTCACCCGGTACACCTGCCGCTCGACCCGCACGGCGGACACCGCGAACGCCGGGTCCTCCCCGAGTAAAAGCCCGCTCAGCGGCCGGTCCGTCGCCTCGACGGTGTACCCGTGCGAGAACACGCTGTCCGCCAGGTAATCCCGGCCCCCGCGCGGCCGCAGCCGGCTGTCCGCCGGCTGCCGCCACCGCGTCGGACGAATCCAGTTCAGCACCCACCGCCCATCCCGCCGGCCGAGTTCGAACGAGTACCGCTCGTTCTCCCCCCATACCATCGACTGGTTCAACTCGGTGTCGCCCCGCCCCAGGTTGGTCACCTGCCAGAAGTAGTGGACGCCGTCCACCGCGTACTGGTACAGGTACTCGGTCGGCCGGCCGCCGAACGGGTCGCCGGGGTGGACGACCCGTACCTCTCCGCTCTGCCGCTCCGGCAGCGTCTCGATCCGCCGCAACAGGTCCGGTAGCTCCGCCGACCGATCCGGGTCGGCGGACACCGCCAGCGTGAGGACGACGAGGTGAGCGGGGGCGAACATGCCGTCTCACAGAGTTTTCAGGTACTCGATGACCGCCGCCCGCTCCTCGGCCGTCAGGTCGTCGCCGAACGTGTGCCCACCGTTCCCGCGGCCGGGTTGCGTGGTGTCGTACACCTTCCGCCGCTCGAACCCGCTCGCCGACTTCGGCGGCGGGTCGCACGCCGTCACCTTCCAGCCGACGGCGTCCTTGTCGTAGTCCGCCTCGCCGGTCTTGAACGACCGGGTGAACACCTTCGGCCGCGCCTGGCTGTTCAGCACCCCGGCCAGGGTGGGCACGCTGCCGTTGTGGAAGTACGGGGCGGTGGCCCAGATGCCGTCGAGCGGCGGGGCCTGATACCCCTTCGTCGCATTCACCGGCTTGGGTGGCGTCTCCTGGGCGAACCAGCTCGCGTTGTACGCCTCGCCGAACTTCGCCCCGATGTTGGCGTGCCGCTTCGGGTCGGTTCCGATCTCACCGAGCGGAATCACCTTGTTCGGGTACGTCGGCTTATCCCCGTAGGTGCCGTGGCAGCTCGCGCAGTTCTTCTCGAACACCACCTTCCCCGCCACCACCTTCTTCGCGTCCACCGGGAACGGGTACTTCGGCGGCTCGATGCTCAGGATGTACTCCAGGATGTCGCGGAACACCGGCTCGGCCTTGTGGAACTCGCTGGGCACGGTCAGCGGGTGCATCATGAACTGCATGATGCTCCGCACGCTGCGGGCGTCGGTCGCCCCGACGTGGTACATGGTGGCCTTCTTCTTCAGCAGCCACCACGCCGGCACGTCCTCGCACGCGTCGTCCTTCAGCCCCAGGTCGGTGATCTCCGGCTTGAGGGTCAGGTCCGGCTTCCGCAGGCCGAGCAGGTACACGGAGAACGCCCCGGCCTCGCTGGTGCCGCGGGCCTGGCTGAACGCGAACGGCGGCTTCACCCCGGTGCCGCTGGCGTCGCCCAGTTCCTCGAACAGGGCGTGAATGTCGAGCGAGCTGTTCCCCAGGCCGACGTAGCTCTTGCCCAGGATGCTCCCGCCGTGGCAGGTCATGCAGTCGATGCCCACCCCGCTGCCGAGCAGCAGGTCGGCTTTCCGCAGGCCCATCGGGAACCCGCCGTTCTCATACGGGGCGGGGTGCAAGCCGTACCGCTCGGCCACCGCCGCCGCGTAGTCTTTCGGCTTCTCCTTCACCCCCCACTGCTTCCACACGGCGTCGTACACCGGCTTCGGCCAGAACGCCTTGATGAACGCGGTGGACTCCAGCGCCTTCTTCCCCCGCTCGGCCGGGGTCGGCTCGGCGGCGGTCAGCGGAAGCGCAACGAAAAGCGCGAGGCAAGCGACGACACGCGGCACAGCGGACCCTCGGCGGGGGGACTCTCCATCATAGACCGGCGGCCGGGCTGGGGTGTAACCCGAAAGCCGCGAGCAAGCCCAGGGACGGCCGTCCCTGGGCTTTCGGTTCCCTCACCTCACCCGCTTCTCCGTCACCCGTGCCCCGGCCGGCTTCAACACCTTTACGCGGTCGGCGTTCAGTTGGATGTAGCCGGTCCACTGCGGCGGCACGTCGGTGTCCTGGAAGATGGCCTGCGCCGGGCACTCGGGCACGCACGCCCCGCAGTCGATGCAGTCGGCCGGGTCGATGTACAGTTGCCGGTCGTCGCCATAGAAGCACTCCATCGGGCACACCACCACGCAGTCGGTGTACTTGCAGCCGACGCACGGCTCGGTCACGACGTGGGCCATCGGGCACCTCCGCTGTTGGGGGAACGAACGGCCCCAACGCACGCGGCGTGCCGGATAAGAATCCCTGAAAAGCCAGGAGATAGGCCGCGAGCCGATGACGACCTGTGGCCGGGTGACGATGGGGTGTCGCTAGTGCCGGGGTCAGATATGCCGCCCGTTCGGCTACCGCCCCTCGCGGACGTTGAACTCCAGCTTCCACTTCTGCTTGCCGTCCTTGCCGTAGCACCACAGCTCCAGTTGCCCCACCTCCGTCACTTTGCTGTGCAGGTGGACCGGCACCGCCCGACCGACGTTCGCCTTCCCGTCCAGCGTCGTCCGCACCGGGGCCAGTTCGTCGATCTGCCCCTCCCAGTCCTCCACCAGCGTGCCCGGCCGGTCGTCCCGCCGGACGGTGCTGCCCAGGAAGCGGAACTCCACCTCCTCGCCCACCACCAGCCCGAACTCCTGCTGCGGGATGTCCGCCTCGGTGCCCTCCTCCATGCCGAACGGGGCGACGCACAGCGCCTTGATCGGCGGGGCCATGCCCGGCACCGCCGGCATCGCCAACTCGACGCCGATGTAGTACGCGCGGGCCGTGCCGCCCCGGATGCGAACCCCCTTGCCCCGCCGCACGAGGCCGTAGTACGCCGCCCCGCGGGCCACCGCCTGGTCCAGGTCGGCCCCGGCCAGTTCCCTCACCGTCTCGGCCTTCGCCGCCTTCGCCCACGAGTTCAGCACCCCCAGGAACCGCCCCCGCAGCGGGTCGGCCTTGAACACCCCGCCGTTGAACAGCACCGCCGTCGGCAGGGCCGGGTCGCCGCCCTTCTTCTTCTTGCTGCTCGGCTTCTCGCGGTTCGCCAGAGCCTCGGACTGCTTCGTCAGGAACTGGGCGAGGTGGCGGGTGATGCCGGCATCACTCACATACGGCAGGCCGAGTTCCTGCAACCCGGTGCCGCGGGCCTTGGCCGGCTCGGCGTCCCGCGGGCACTCGGGGAAGAACCCGTTCACCAGCACCGCCTCCACGTCCGACCGCGGTAGGTCGTGCTTGACGCTGGACGCGATCACCGACCGCCCCTTGCCCAGGATCGTCACCGGCGCCGATGACAGCCGCTTGTCAGCGAGGATCTGTTCCTTCGCCTGCCGGGCGGCGTGCGTCATCTGGAGCATCTGCCCGGCGTCCAGTTTCGTGCCCTGCTTGGCGAGCGCGGCGGCGGCGGTGTGGGCCAGCGCCAGGTCCATGTTGTCCCCGCCGAGCAGCAGGTGGTCGCCGACCGCCAGCCGCGTGAGCGCCAAGTTCCCGTCCTCCTCGCCGACCTCGATGAGTGTGAAGTCGGTGGTGCCCCCGCCCACGTCCGCCACTAGCACCAGGTCGCCGACGCTCACCTGCTTCCGCCACTCTTCGCCGTGCCCGTCGAGCCAGGCGTAGAACGCCGCCTGCGGCTCCTCCAGCAGTGTCAGGTGTTCGAACCCGGCCGCCCGCGCCGCCTCGATGGTCAGCTCCCGCGCCGCCGCGTCGAAGCTGGCTGGAACCGTCAGGATGATCTCCTGCGCCTCCAGCCGGTGTTCCGACATCCCCTTCGCGACGCTCTGGTTCCACGCCTCGGCGAAGTGCTTCAGGTACCGCACGCACGCTTCGAGCGGGGAGATCTTGCGGTCGGTGTCGCCGGCGCGGAACGGCAGGATCGGCGCCTTGCGGTCGGCGCCGGGGTGGCACAGCCACGACTTGGCGGACGTGACCAGGCGGGTGGGCACCTTCGCCCCGAACGTCTTGGCGAACTCGCCCACACAGTAGTCGCGGTCGGCGTCCCACGGCAGCTTGAGCGCGCCCGCCGGTTGCTCGCCCGGCCCGGGCAGGTACAGGGACGACGGCAACAGCGGTCGCTCGGCCACCTCGCCCGGGTTCACCACCTGCGGGACGGCGAACGTCTGCACCTTCGGCTCGCCGGCGCCGGTGTCCACGTAGGCGAGCGCAGAGTTGGTGGTGCCCAGGTCGATGCCGACGACGAAACGGGTCTGCATGTGCGGACGCCTCAAGGGCGGGAGTGTGCCGAATTTCAGTATTGTACGCCGAAAGGCTTGGGGATAGGTGCGTTGCGGCGGGCCGGGGCGGTGTGAACCGCATTCCGGGAAATGATGATCCGGGTTGGAGT
>CANJKY010000457.1 GCA_947474875.1 Gemmataceae bacterium | reverse complement strand
CGGACGTACCCCAGGGCCACGCTCGCCCCGAGCTGCGGCGAGTTGGTCGAGGATGTGATCGCCCCCACCTCCTCGTCCCCCAGCAGTACCTTTGTGCCGGCGGCCGGCGGGTCGCCGGGCAGCTTCATCGCCACGAACGCTCGCGGGGCGTGTCCAGCCCGGTCGCGGGCCATGACGATCGGCTCCTGCCCCAGGTAGCACCCCTTGCTGTACGACACCGCCCGCTCCACCTTGCCGACTTCCATCACGAACCGGGTGTCGTCGAAGTCGATGCCGTACACCGGCGTGCCGGCCTCGATCCGCAGAGTTTCGTAGGTGTCAGCCCCCGCGGGCGCGGCCCCAGCCGCGGTGAGCATCCGCCGCACCCCGTCGGCCCGCTCGGGCAAGCACACCACGTCGAACCCGGGTACGCCGAGCGGGTCGCGGCGGCGGATGCTACAGGAGGCGTTCGCCCCGAACGTCCGCTCCAGGTGCTGGAACTCGGCCAGGTCCGGCAGCGGGTCGCCGAGCGCCGCTTCCAACACTGCTTTGGCATTCGGCCCGGCGACGTGCATCTGGCTGAACCGCGTGGTCACATCCTCGATCTCCACCTGCTCGGAGATGAGGTAGCGGTCCAGGTGCTTGAACAGGGCCTCGTTCCGGCCGGGGGTGGTCTCCACCCACAGGGCGTGACGGTCGTCGTGCAGCCGCACGTGGTACACCCACGCCTGGAACAGTGCCTTCGCCCGGTGGTCACAGAAGTACGTCTCGCACCCGCCGCCGAGGGGCAAACTCTTGATGTCGTTGGTGCTCAGGTTGCCGAGGAACATCGGCGCGTCCGGGCCGGTGAGCAGCAGCTTGGCGGCGGACGACGTGTCGAAGATGGCCGCAGATGTGGTGGCGGCGACGTATTCGGCGGAGGACAGGTGCGACATCAGTTCAGCCCACGGAAATCAGGGATTTGTGCGCGTCCGGCAGGACGGTCACGCGGTCTGCGGCGGCGATCAGCCGTTGCAGTTCGTTGGCGGACGACAGCCGAGTGGCGTTCAGGTTCTCGATCACGTCGTCGTCCCAGCCGGCGGTGACGTACACGTGCGGGCCGAGGTCACTGTCCGCCCACGCCTTCTCCAAATCTGCCGCCGCCTCCGCCGGGGCGTCGGTCAGCAGTACGAACCGGCCGTCGGCCCGCAGGCAGTTCAGCCCGAGCCCCACCGCGTGCCGCAACTCGTTCGCCCCTACCCGCCCGCCGGTGGCCGTCACGATCACCAGGTCGGCCGGGCCGCCTACCGTTCCCTTCCAGCGTGCGTTCTGCCGCTCGACCCCCACCGCCGACGACCCCGGCAGTCCGGCCACCACCTCGGCCACCGAGTCCCCCGGCCCCTCGATCACCTGCACGAACACCGGCGTGCCCAGGTGCCAGGCGACGGTCGCAGCCTCGTTCCGTAACGCCTCTGACGGCGGAGGTTTGTGCTCGAACTCGGCCCGCGTCTCGGCGTTGCTCAACTCCGGGAACAGCGAGTACTCGGCCCCGGAGTAGCCGCACACCGGGTCGAACCTTCGGCCGCTCAGCACCACCACGAACTCGGCCTCCACCAGCGTGCGGTTCAGGTACACCCGCCGCCCGACCTTGGTGGTCGTCAGGTACGCCACCTTCTTCACTTCCGCCGGGTCGTGGACCTCAACGTGAACGTCGCCGAATTCGTCCGGCAGGTCTTCGACCCACTCCTGGTTGCCGGACGGCGGGGGCACGAGCAGGGTGACGGCCGACGGCTGCACCTCGCCACTGGTTAAGTGAGCGATAACCTCGCTCACCAGTTCGCCGACGTGCGGCACGCTCTCGTCCACCACGATGACGACGTGGTCGTCCGGCACGAGGGCGCGGCGCAGCGGCACGTCCAACCCGATCGGGGCTTCGAGCGCCGCCCGTATCAGTTCCCGCGGACCGGCGGTCGGATCCGGCGCATTCCCACGGGTCACCGCCACCCGCTTGGCGGCGGGCACGATGACGGTCCAGGTGGACGAACCGGTCCTCAGTTCGACGGATTCGCTCATGCCGGAATTGTACGCCGCAGCCAGCCGGTCACGTCTTGCACGAAGGAAGGAGCCGGATCGAACTCCAGCGTGTGGTGCGCACCGGGGTACTCGGTCACGTCCACAACACCCATGCTCCCCGCGGTCACGAGTGAAGTATTTCGGGTTGCCCCACCTCTCCCCTGCGGAGCGGGGGAGAGGTCGGACTGAGGAGCGAAGCGATCAGTCCGGGTGAGGGGGTGTTCCCCCGGACGAATTGCTTCCACCAAATGAGGGAGCGACCCCTCACCCGCCGCCGTCGCTCCGCTCCCGGCGACGACCTCTCCCCCTCCGGGGGCGAGGTGAGGCATGCCGGGTTGGAGCAAACGCACTCGGTCGGGGAATGCCCGCTTCAGGTACTCCAGCGTCTTGGCGTTGTGAATCACCCGGTCGTGTTCGGCCAGCAGACACAGCACCGGGGCCGTCACCCGCTTCGCCACCCGCTTCAGGTACAGGTCAAGGCGGGCACTGCCGAACAGGAACCGGGCGGTGGCTCGCGTCAATCCGTGCGGGTCGTCGGCAATGAACCGCTGCCATTCGGGAGAAGTCGTGAACAGGTCCGGCTCGTTCAGCGGGATGGGGAACGGTTTCGTCGGGTTGACCAGACGGGCGAGTGCGATGCGGAGCTTCGCTAGCGGCGGCACCCCGACCAGTGGGACGAAGCCGGGGCACAACAGCACCACCGCGTCCACCAAATGCGGGGCGCGGGCGGCGACGGCGAGTGCCGGCTTGCCGCCCCACGAGATGCCGGCCAGGGTCGTCGGCACGCCGGGGGTGCGGATCGCCGTCAGGTACTCGGCCACGTCGTCGAGCAGGCGGCGGAAGTTCGGCGTGTCCCCGCGGGCTGCGGGGTTCAGCCCGGCCCCGCGGCGGTCGAGGAAATGCGCCTCGTACCCGGCTGCGGCGAACTGCTGGCAACTGCGGGTGTACCACCCGCCGTGGCTGCGGATGCCGTGCAGGAACACGAGCCGCCCGACCGGGGCGGCCGGGGCGGGGTACACCCGGACGGCGAAGGCGTAGCCGTCGGATGCGGTGAAGGTGCGGGTCTCGTCACCCAAGCAGCACCTCCCGCCGCACGGTGACGGAGTCCAGCCAGGTCGGGTCTACCGTCACCCCGGTACCGCTGCCGGTGAGCATCGGCGCCCACCCGCCGCGGCGTTCGAAGGTGATGTCGGCCGTCGTCAACGAATCGTGAACCAGGTGCCGGTCGAACGACCCCTCCAGGTAACGGATGCCCTTCACGCTGCACGCGAACTGCCGGCCGGCGGCGCTCAGGATGCCGGTCTCGCCCACCTGACAGCCGAGTTGATACCCGAGGCCGTGCCGCGCCGCCAGCGCCGCCAGCTTCAGCGTCGGGATGTACCCGCCGCACTTGGACAGCCGCAGGTTGAACAGGTCGCACCACCCCTCCCGCACCGCCCGCTCGGCGTCCACCTCGCCGCACAGCGACTCGTCCAGCATGATCGGCGTGCTCACCTGCTTCCGCACGTCGGCCAGTTTCGCCACCTCCTCGTGCGGCACCGGTTGCTCCACGCTGGTGATGCCGAACGGCTCCAGCGTGCGAATCCGTTCCGCCGCCTCCGCCGCACTCCACGCCTCGTTCGCGTCGATCCGCAGGTCCATCCCGCTCCCCGCACACCGGCGGATGGCCCGCAATCGTCTCGCGTCGTCCTGCCCGGCGATACCGACCTTCACCTTCACCTGCTTGAACCCGAACAGCCGGTACGCGACCGCCGCCGCCCGCACCTTCCACCCCTTGCCGGACAGGATCACCCCGCTGTACTGCACCCGCTCGTGCGGCTCGTACAGGTCCGGGGCGATCAGCTTGGTGACGTTCATCAGCGGCTCGCCGAGCGCCTTGCCGTAGGCGTCCAGGTACGCCATCTCGACCGCACACCGGGCGGCGTTGCCGGCGCACATGCGGTCGTCGCCGGGTACGTCGGCCAGCTTGATCCGCTCCGCTTGCCGCACCACCTGCTCGAACTCGTGGGCGTGCGGGAGCTGTGCCGCCAGGTCGCTCCGCTTCAGCAAGTCGATGCACGAGTCGATCGTCTCGCCCGTCACATACTCCCGCGGCACGCCCTCGCCGTACCCGACCTTGCCGTCGGACAGCGTACACACGACGACCAGGTTGTCCGTCTCGGTGCGGGCGTGGGAGGCGTGCTTGACCGGCCGCTTCAGGCGGACGCGGACGTGCCGGGCTTCGAGGGCGACGACTTGCATGGGGGTGTTGTAGGGCGGGCCGATGCTTCTGCCCGTGGCACCGGCCAGCGGCCGGTACTAACGGCTGGAACCGCCGGCGTCAGCCGGCCGGGTGGGATCGGCTCCCGACACCCGGCCGGCT
>CANJKY010000456.1 GCA_947474875.1 Gemmataceae bacterium | reverse complement strand
GGTCGCCGGTGCAGGTGCGGTGCGGGGTGGCAGCTAATGGGCGGATCGAGGTGATGGCCCTGGACATGACCAGCGGGCGGATGGCGAAGGCCGAGATCCACCGCACCGGCGGCTTGGAGGAGGCGGACATAGCCCGCGAGGCCGAGTGGGTACGGGGGTTGAAGATTCAATGAGCGAGCCGCCCGCCGAGCAGCCGCAGTACTTCACCGTGTTCCACTGTCTGTTCGAACTGATCGCCATCGGGCTGACCGGTGCCGGATGTGGGTACCTCGGGCTGAAACTGTTCGGCGGATTGGGCCTGTTCCTCGGGTTCATGTGTGGATTGCCGATCTGGGTCGCATTCCGCTACGCCCAGTACCGGTGGTATGCGAGGATGGGTGAGAAGTGATACGGCGGAGGTCCGCAACGCCGCAAGCGGCGTGATCACCACCTGCGGCGTTGCGGGTTCCAGCAAGATTCACCTCACGGCGCGGGCGCCGAAGAAGCCGAAGAACAGTCCCAACTGGTACTGCGACCAGGAGATGGTCAACTCCTTCCCACCGGTGATGTCCACCCCGTACAGCGACCGCAGTTTGTCTTCCTGACCGAGCGTCATATCGAAAACTCTTGCCCCCTCGTCCGGGATCAGGTGGGCCGTCATCTTCTTCACCTTCGCCGCGTTGACCTGCACGTCGAACCCCTTCGCCTCGGCCGCCTTCAGCCCGGCGGCCCGCTTGATCTGCTCCAGCCCGCCCGGCCCGGCCGCCACGAACGCCGCCCCGGCGCCGAACGCCACGCGGATTTCCGCCTTCTGCCCGATCAACTTCTGCACCTCCTGCGGCACCTCCGGCAGGGTGACGACGTGGACACTCAAGTCGCCGGCCTTCTCCGCGTCCAACTTCACCAGCCCCTGAACCTCCTTCGGCAGCCCCTTCACCGTGTCCTTCACCACCTTCTCCAGGGCCGCCGCGTCGCTCAGCCCGATCGCCAGCACGCCGGTGTACAGGGAATCTTTGTCCGGGCCGAACACCGCCAGCCCGCTGTCGATCTGGCCCTTCGCCAGCACCCCGTCCACCTGCCTGGCCAGCTCCTCCAGCACCGGCTGGGCCGGCTCCCCGGCGGCGTTCGCGGCCAGGTTGATCCAGTCGGACAGGAACTTCCCGCCCTTCTCGCCGATCCCCTTCGGCAGCGCCGGCGGGCTGATCCACGCCCCGCCCACCGCGTCCTTCGTGGTCAGTTGGTGGAACCGCCCGCTCCCCTTCTTGATCGCCGCCACGTCCGTCGCCAGCTTCGACCCGGCCTTCGGCGTCAAACTCAGCGACGTGTCGAACGCCCCGCTCTTGTGCTCGGCGTTCAGGCGGAAGGTGAGCGTCTCGCCGTCGGCGATCATCGCCGCCCAGTTCCGCTCGGCCCAGTCCAGGCACTCTTTGCCGAACGCCGGGAACCCCTGCGGCATGTCCTTCGGCGCCTGCTGTTCCAGTTGGGCCATGCCCCGCCGCCCCTCGGCCAGCAGCCCGCCGGCCATGTCGATCAGTTCCTTCGGCACCCGGCTGACGTACACGGTGGCGGCCAGCGGCGCCTTCTCCTTGTCGTCCACCAGCGCCTTGATCGGGATCAGCTTCGCCACGTCCAGTTCGTCCGCGTCGGCGTTCACCGCCAGGTAGGCGTGGCCGTCGTGGAACTTCACCCGCACCGGCACCTCCTCCTCGATGAACCCCCGCTTCCGCAGCCGGTACAGCCCCTTCTGCCCCTTCTCCTCCTCGACGGCGAACTGGAGTCGGTCGAGCAGGTCGAGCGCCTCCTTCTCGCTCGTGACCGGCACAGCGAACGCGAGGTAGGAGTGTTCCAGCTTCGGTTTGATGTACGCGAACAGGCCAACCGGCTTCTTCAGGTCCACCCCGGCGAACCCCTTCTCGCCCAGTGCGTCCGCGATCCCCTTGTCGAACTCGTCGCCCAGCCGCGGGTCGATGCTCTGGGCAAACCCCTTGATCTCGTCCAGCAGTCGCTGGCCGGACAGCAGTTGGCCGACGGCGGTGGGCGGGTCGTACTTGGCGCCGGCCTGTGGCACCGGGGCGGCGACGGCCGGGGCGGCCGTCAGCACGAGCAACCCGAGGGCGAGCGAGCGGAGACGGAACGACATGGCGACCTCCGGGTGTGAAGCGACTAGCAGGCGACCGTATGTTATCACTGCGCGAGTGGGCGCCGACGAGACATAGGATTTTCGCGGAGAACGTCATGGCATTTCACCAGCGGGCCGCCGAGTACCTGCGTGGGTTGCACGACCGGCTGTGTACCGGGATCGAAGCGGCCGACGGCACGGCCAAATTCCGCGAAGACGTGTGGGAGCGGGCCGGCGGGGGTGGCGGGCGGAGCCGGGTGATGGAGAACGGGGCGGTGTTCGAGAAAGCCGGCATCAACTTCTCCGAGGTGTTCGGCGAGTTCACCCCGGAGTTCGCCAAGCAGGTGCCGGGCGACGGGCTGGCGTTCACCGCCACCGGCGTCAGTTGGGTGCTGCACCCGCGGAACCCGTTCGTGCCCACCGTCCACGGCAACTTCCGGTTCCTCACCCACGGGTCGAAGGCGTGGTTCGGCGGCGGGGCGGATCTCACCCCGTACTACCCGTTCCGGGAAGACGTGGTCCACTTCCACAAGGTGTGGCAGGCGGTGTGCGAGCGGCACGCCCCGGCGGTGGACTACCACAAGATGAAGACGGATTGCGACCAGTATTTCCACCTCGCCCACCGGAACGAGGCCCGCGGGGTGGGCGGAATCTTCTTCGACTACTTCGACGCCGGCGGGGATCTGGAGCAGGCATTCGCCTTCGTGCGGGACGCGGCCGACTCGTTCCTCGAAGCGTATGTGCCGATCGTCGAACGCCGGAAGGATACGCCGTACGCCCCGGAGCAGCGAGCGTTCCAGGAGTACCGCCGCGGGCGGTACGTCGAGTTCAACCTGATCTACGACCGCGGCACCCTGTTCGGGCTGAAGACGAACGGCCGCACCGAGAGCATCCTGATGAGCCTGCCGCCGGTGGTGCGGTACGTGTACGACTGGAAGCCGGAGCCGGGGTCGCCGGAGGCCGAACTGACCGACTACTGGCTCAAGCCGCGGATGTGGGCGGAGGAGGCGTGACCGCCCGCTCCCGGGACAGCGCCCACACGCACCCGGCGGCGGCGACCAGGCCGGCCCAGAACAGGCTGCCGTAAGCCATCGGCCACACGTTCCCGGCGGCCGCCGCCCCGGACAGGGCGAACAGCACCAGCACGCTCACCACCACGTCCCAGGCGATGTTTCGTCTGGACAAATCCCCGCCCCGGTTCAGCCCGTGGTGGACGACCACCGTGAGCGGGTACACGAGCCACACGAAGTAGTAACTGAACGCGTACGGGGTGCCGACCACCATCAGCACGATGAGGATGCCGAACTCGGCCGCGTCGGTGCCGCGGGTGCGGGCCTCCCGTCGCGGCATCACCAGAACGAACCCCAGCCCGAGCAGGGCGGCGACGCCGAGCGTCACGAGCATCGCCCCGCGGTAGCCGAGATCGACCGGGTTCACATACGCCGGCGGCGTCTTCCCGTCGAGCGACTCGCGGGCCATCACGTTGCCCGGCCGCAGCAGCCGGTTGCCCAGCCCGAACAGCGACTGGTTCCCCCACCCCACGCTCTGCTCCGGCCGCTGCCCGTGCCCCTGCTCCCCCTGGCGGAACAGCATCCCGTCCGCCCACACCTTCAGCTCCCGCAGGTTCCGCTCGAACCCGCGGACCGGGGCCGGCACCAGCACCAAAAACGCGGCGGTGAACACCACCATCGAGATCGCCGCCGCCCAGTACCGCCGCCACACCAGATACACGATCACCACCGCCGGGAACGCCTTGATCGCCGCCGCCGCCGCGAACAGGACTCCGCCGACCCACCCGTACCCCGAGCGGGTGAGTGTCAGCCCGCCGAGGATCAGGGCCAGCAGCCCGAGGTTCGGCTGGCCGAGCAGGAACATGTCGTTCACAAAGAACACGCACACCGCCGTCGGGATGATTCGCAGCCAGATGGACACGTTCGACGTTCCGGCCGCCAGCCGCACGCTCAACTCGATCACCCCGATCAGGCTGAGCACGTTCAACAGGATGAGCGCGACCAGCATCCCGGTCGGGCCGAGCAGACTCAGCCCGCCGAGCAGCACCGCCGCGAACGGCGGGTACATGAACGGGAACACGGCGGCCGGGTCGGACGGGTACAGCGGAAACCCGTCCGGGTACTCGGCCGACTTCGGGTTTTCGACCACGATCCGCCCGTAGCAGTACCACAACGGGTAGTCTTTGTTCCCGCCGGTGTTACCGGCCAGCGTCCGTTCCGGGTCGGTCGGGTCGGCGAACAACGGCCACGCCTGGTACCCCTTCCCGCGGACGTGGTTGATGAGC
>CANJKY010000455.1 GCA_947474875.1 Gemmataceae bacterium | reverse complement strand
GGCGGAGATGGACCTGGTGAAGAAGGCCGGGTTCCACGAGATCCCGGAGCCGATCGTCATGCGGTTCGAAGGGGACGACAAGACCGGGCTGGGCGGGCGGGTGACGATGGAATGGGAGAAGGCGGGCATCAACCTGCACGGGCTGATGATGGCGGTGATCAACGGGCGGTTCGTCGGGTACGCCCAGTTCGACCACGCGGACGACGCGAACAAGGCCGCCCACCTGCTCGCCCAGCTCGGCTCGCAGGAGTGACCCACGATGCGGCGGCGGGTGACGGCGGTGATCCTGGCCGGCATGGGCCTGACGGTGGTGCTGCTCGTCCTTCCGTGGATCGTCCGGGTGCGGGCGGAGGCGGACAAGGCCGGCTGCCTGAGCCGGTTCGAGCGGCTCGGCCAGTTCGCCGCCCTGTACGCCCAGCCGCCGAAAGGGGCGAACCCGGCCGACCTGCCGCAGGCGGTGCCGCCGGGCACGCTGGTGAACCCAGACCTGCCGCCCGACCGCCGGCTGAGCTGGATCCCGGACATCCTGCCGTTCCTCGACCAGAAGCTCCAGCCGGTGGCCGACCTGGCCCCGCGGTTCGACCGCCGCGGGGCGTGGGACGCGGCGGCCAACCTGGAGGTGGGGCGGACGCGGCTGGTCCTGTTCACCTGCCCCGGCCCCCTGCCCGACCCGCTGGCCGACGGGCAGATGCCCACTCAGTTCGTCGGCATCGCCGGGGTGGGCACTGACGCCGCCACCCTCAGCCTCGGCCCGCCCGTCCCGTCGAAAGCCGGGTGCTTCCGGTACGACGCCCCCACCCCGTTACGGCTGATCCGCGACCACGATGGGCTGAGCAGCACGGCCCTGTTCGCCGAGACGGCGAGCGAACTGGGGCCGTGGGTGCGGGGCGGGTTCGCCACCGTCCGCGGGCTGGACGTGAATGAGGGGGCGAAGCGGCCGATCGGAGCCGGCGGGCAGTTCGGCGGGACCTACGCCGGGGTGGGCGGGTTCGGGTTCGCCGACGGGTCCGCCCGGTTCCTGACGGACCGTACCTCGGCGGCCGTGCTGTGGGCGCACTTCACCATCGCCGGCAAAGGGACGGACCCGATTCCGGGGGAGTAAACGGGAACGGCCGGGATAAACCCGGCCGCTCACACGAAGCGTAGTTGGGGTGAATCACCACCGGCGGGCCGCCGGTGTTCGTCAGTCTTCGCGGCGGCCACCTCCGTACCCGCCGCCGTTCCGCGGCGGCGGGGGCGGGGGCGGGCCGAACCGGCCGGCCCGCGGGGGCGGGCCGCCCATCAGCCGCACCTCCATCCCGTTCGAGTCCAGGCAGCGGAACTCGCACAGGTCCGGCGACACCCCGAACTTGCCCTCCACCGTCACCTCCAGCCCGACCTTCGTCTCCAGGGCGGCGATGTCCCGCCGCTTGCGGTTGAGCAGGTGGAACGCCACGTCCGAGTGGACGGTGACGGTGACAGCGCTGCCGCCGGGGGCGCGGTGAGCGGCCAGTTGCAGCAGCCGCATCACCTCGATGCCCATCGTCTCGTTCGTCTTCACGTACCCGGTGCCGGTGCAGTGCGGGCAGTCGTTGTACACCCGCTTCTTGAGCGACGGCTGCATCCGCTGGCGGGTCATCTCGATGATGCCGAACTCGGAGATGCGGAGGATCTTGGTCCGCGCCCGGTCCCGCCGCAGGGCGTTCCGCAGCGCGTCCTCCACCTGCCGGCGGTGGTGCTCGGCCCGCATGTCGATGAAGTCGTTGACGATCACCCCGCCCAGGTCCCGCAGCCGCAGCTGCCGGGCGATCTCCTTGGCCGCCCGCAGGTTCATCTGGAACGCCGTCTCCTCCGCGTTCCCCTCCGCCCGGAAGTTGCCGCTGTTCACGTCGATGGCCACCAGCGCTTCCGTCTGCTCGATGATGATCGACCCGCCGCCGGGCAGGTCCAGCCGCTTCTGGTTGATCTTGGCGATCTCGTCGTCCACCCGGTAGCGGTGGAACAGCGGCTCCGTCTCCCCGTGGTAGCGGATGCGGCCGGCGTACTTGGGCATGACGATCTGCAGGAACTCGCTGGCGTGGGCGAACGCCTTCTCCTCGTCCACCCAGATGGTGTCGATGTCGGCGGTGAAGATGTCGCGGATGGTGCGGGTGATCATGTCCGACTCGCGATACACCTCCACCGGCCCCGGCCGCTTGATCCGCTTCACCACCACCTGCCACAGCCGCAGCAGGTACACCAGGTCGTTCCGCAGCTCCGTCTCGTCCCGGTCCACGGCGGCCGTGCGGACGATGAACCCGACGCCCTTCGGCGGGTTCAGCCCGTTCATGATGTCCCGCAGCCGGTGCCGGGTGTCCCGGTCCTCGATCTTCTTGCTCACCCCCACCCGGTTCAGGCTGGGCATGAGCACCAGGTACCGGCCGGCGATGCTGACGAACGTGGACAGCGTCGGCCCCTTGGTGCCGATGCCCTCCTTGATCACCTGGATGATGACCTCCTGGCCCCGCTTGAAGATGTCCTGGATGGGCGGGATGGGCAGCCCCTTGTGTCGGGTGTGCGCCTTGTTCTGGATGCCGCCCCGCGGCGGGCCTCGACGGTCCCCGCGGTCGCCCCGATCCCCACCGCGGTCTCCGCGATCACCCCGCGGGCCGCGATCTCGATCCCCGCGGTCGCCCCGCCCCCGCGGGCCGCGGTCGCCCCGCCCGCCGCGGCCCCGCCGCTGGTCCCGCTCCTCGTCGTTCTCCCGGAACCGCCGCTCGGTGGCCGCGTCCAGTTCGGCCAGGTCGGCGTCGGTGAACGACTCGTCCGGCTGGCGGCTCGGGCCGTCGCTCACGGCCTCCTCGGTGTCGCCCTCGAACCCGCCGCCGAACCCGCTCTCGTCGTCCGCCTCCGCCGCCGGGGCCGCGTCCGCCGGCTGGGCGAACCGGTCGTTCGGGGCGTCGATGTCGAACCCGCCGCCGTCGTCGAAGAACGGGGCGATCTCCGGTTCGTCCTGCGGGCCGGTCCGCCGCTCGGCCGAGTCCATCGGCCGCGACTTCGGCTCGTCGTCGTCCGCCTTCTTCTTCGGCTTCTTCGCCTTCGCCTTGCCCTTGTCGTCCGCCTTCGCCTTGCCGCCGTCCTTCTTCGCCGTCCCCTTCCTGGCGGTGCCGGCCGGCTTCTTCTTCTTCTTCGGCTCGGTCTCCCCCTCGCCGGCCGCGGCCGGATCGTCCGCCGGATCGTCCGCCGGCTCCTCGTCCGGGACGTCCCCCTCGGTGTCGGCCACCGGGTCGAAGAACGGTTTCTCCGACTCCTCCGTCGCCGGCTCCGGTTTCATCCCGCGGCCGGCCGGTTGCATCGGCTCGTCGATGTCCAGGCCCATGCCGAACCCGTCGTCCTCGTCGTCGGCCTGCGGCGGGGCGACCGGGGCGGGAGCGGGTCGCGGCGGCGGCGGTGGCGGGGGGGAAACGGTGGTGACCTGCACCGGCATGCGGCGGATGGGCGGCGGGGCCGGCGGGGTGTCGTCCAGCCCCTCCAGGAACCCGGTGACCTCGGTCAGTTCCTCGGAGATGTCTTCGGTGAACGCCTGCTCCACCGGGACGGCCGGGCCGCCGGCCGGTTCGGGCGGGAGGAACGAGGTGAGCTCCTGCGCCGGCTCGTCAGCATCGGCATACCGGGGGGGCGGCGGGGCGGAGTCGCGGCGGAACCCGCCGCGATCGCCACCGCGGTCGCCGCGGTCCCGGCGGCCGCCGCCCCGCGGCCGGTCGTCCCGCTCCATGTCCGCCCGCTCGTCCTGCAGTTCCTGCGAAAGCAGGTGCTTGTAGTACACCGGGTCCACGTCGGTCACGTGCAGGAACCCGTTCCGGCCGATGCCGAAGTCGACGAACGCGGCCTGGATGCCGGCCTCGATGTTGACGATCTTGCCCTTGTAGATGTTGCCGACGTAGCTCTCCTGGCTGGCCCGCTCGACGTACAGCTCTTCGAGCGTGCCGTCCTCCACGATGGCGATCCGGCACTCCTCCGGCTGGAGGACGTTGATGAGCATCTCTTTCTTCATGAATGGTCCCTTGTGGGAAGCCGGCCCGTGGCTACGGGTCGGCTTTCTGTCTGCGTGCTCACTCGACGACCGGGCCGTTCGGGGACAGGCCCCATTCGGGTGCGGCCGGCTCGTCGATCCCGGTCTCGACCGGGGCGTGATCCAGGGGTGCCGTTTCCGGCGGGCCGTCCGGGGGCGACTCGCCTCCCGGCGGTGTCTCGTCGCGGATCTCCAGTTCGCCGCGGGCCAGCACGCCGCCGGCGTCCAGCAGGTCGAACAGACCCAGCAGTTTCAGCAGTTCGTCGGCGCGGGCGGTGCCGGTCTGGGTGACCCAGAGGTCGAGGGTGAGTTGTTCGGGTGAACCGGCGGTGTGAACCGCCGGGTTGTCTACCGAACCCGGCGGTTC